>CAMZIS010000141.1 GCA_947307285.1 uncultured Peptococcaceae bacterium
TGGCGCGCTTCAGCTCCTGGCGCATGCCGGTGAGGAAGGACACGAACTGCGCTCCGGCCGGGGTGAGCGCCGCGCCCCTGCCGCTGCGCTCGAAGATGGCAAAGCCCACTTCCTCTTCCAGCAGCCTGATCTGGTAGGAAAAGGTGGGCTGGCTCACGAACATGTTTTCGGCCGCCCGGCTGAAATTCAGCGTCCGGGCCAGCTCGATGCAGTAGTCGATCTGTTTTGTGGTCATAGGAGTCTCCGTATCATTTAATTATTAAATCAATTATATACCTTTTCAATTGGACTTTGCAATAGCGCGGGTCTATAATAAAGACAACAAAATGCTTCGGAGGGCAAAACAATGGCCAGGACTTTGATCGCGTTTTTCTCCCGCGCGGACGAGAACTATTTCGGCGGCGCCATGCGCTACGTCAAGGTGGGCAACACCGAGACCGCCTGCAACATCATGAAGGAGCTCATCCCCGCGGACAGCTTCAAGATCGAGATGAAGACCCCC
The DNA here is from genome assembly GCA_947307285.1 of uncultured Peptococcaceae bacterium. Classification (GTDB taxonomy): domain Bacteria; phylum Bacillota; class Dehalobacteriia; order UBA4068; family UBA4068; genus CALXSV01. The sequence continues at coordinate 503 of CAMZIS010000141.1, forward strand.
TATTCCCCGGTGTACATGACCTGCATCGACGAAGCCAAAAAGGACCTGCGGGCCCAGGCCCGGCCGGAGCTGGTCTCCCTGCCCCAGTCCCTTGACGGCTACGATACCGTGGTGCTGGCCTACCCCAACTACTGGGGCACCATGCCCATGGCAGTGTTCACCTTCCTGGAGGCTTTCGATTTCAGCGGCAAGACCATCCTGCCTCTGTGCACCAACGAGGGCAGCGGCATGGGTTCCAGCGAGCGGGATATCAAAAAGACCTGCCCCGGCGCTGCGGTAAAGCCCGGCCTGCCCGTCATCGGCAGCGACGCGGCGTCCTGCCGGCCCCGGCTGGAACAGTGGCTCCGGGCCAACGGACTGCTGTAAGGAGGCCGCCTGATGGAATATGAAAAAGGCTACGTTTACGAGCTGATGGATCAGGGCGGTCCCACCGACAACCGGGAGCCCTATTTCAAAGAGGCCGTCGACGAGATGATGCGCTCCCGCGTGCTGTGCGCGAAGGCCAACGCCGCTCTGCCCGACGACCCGGCGTATGTCGGCTATCTGGAAGAGCTGTTCGGCCGGAAGCTGGAGGACGTCCGCATCCTCACCCCCTTTATCTGCGACTTCGGCAACCGGGTCAGCTTCGGCAAGGGCGTTTTTCTCAATCATTCCGCCATCCTCTCCGCCTCCGGCGGTATCGAATTCGAGGACGGCTGCATGGCCGCGCCGGGACTGCGGATCGCCACGATCAACCACGACATGAACGACCGCCACACCGTCTACACCTACGGCAAGGTCACCGTAAAGAAGAACGCCTGGCTGGGCATGAACGTCACCCTCTGTCCCGGCGTAACCGTGGGCGAATACGCCGTGGTGGCGGCCGGAGCCGTAGTCACGAAGGACGTGCCGCCTTACGCCGTGGCAGGCGGGGTCCCGGCCCGGGTCATCCGCTATCTGGACCCGGCCGAAGCGTCGACATATTGAAGCGACAAATCAAAAGGAGGTCTCTGAAATGGAATCCATTACCCTTAACAACGGGATACAGTGCCCGGCCGTGGGCATCGGCACCTTTATGCTCAGCCCCGCGGAGGCGGAAAACAGCGTGCGGGAAGCCCTGAAGATGGGCTACTCCCTGGTGGATACGGCCAACGCCTACGTCAACGAGCGCGCCGTGGGCCGCGGCATGAAAGCAAGCGGCGTGAAACGGGAAGAAATCTTCCTTTCCACCAAACTCTGGCCCAGCGAATACGAGAACGAAAACGCGGTGGAAGAAACCCTGGCGCGCCTGGGCGTGGATTACGTTGATCTGCTCTATATCCATCAGCCCGCCGGCAACTGGCTGGCCGGTTACCGCCAGCTGGAAAAGGCCTATAAAGAAGGCAAGGCGAAGAGCATCGGCATCTCCAACTTTGAGGGAAAATATATCGCGGAGCTTGAAACCAAATGGGAGATCGCGCCCCAGTTCATCCAGGTGGAGGCCCACCCCTATTTCACCCAGACCGAGCTGCGCAGGACCCTGGACAAGTACGGCGTCAGGATCATGAGCTGGTATCCGCTGGGCCACGGCGACAAGTCCCTGATCAGCGAGCCCGTCTTCGCGGAACTCGGCAAAAAGTACGGCAAGACCCCGGCCCAGGTCATCCTGCGCTGGCACACCCAGATGGGCTTCGCCGTCATCCCCGGCAGCAAAAACGTCGACCACATCCGCGACAACCTGAACATCCTCGATTTCACCCTGACCGACGCCGAGATGGCGCAGATCGCCAAACTGGACAGGGGCGAACGCTACTATCACCGCACCGAGGCCCAGCTGGAGCAGTTCGCCGCCTGGCGTCCCCAGTTCGAGCCGGCGTAAAAGCACAGGCCGACAGCACGGGCTCTTATAGATCAAACCGACCGTCCTTTTGGACGGTCGGTTTTTTTGCGGCGCGGGGCTTGACACGGAAAAATATATTTGATACAATATAGTTGCATCAAAGATAAAGGAGGCCGCGCTATGGCCTACGACTATCATGAGGCGATGAAGCTTTCTAACCAGCTCTGTTTCCCGCTTTACGCGGCGTCGCGTAACGTGATCAGCCTCTATACCCCCTGGCTGAAGCCGCTGGGGCTGACCTATACGCAGTACATCGTCCTGCTGGCCCTGTGGGAAAAGGACGGGGTGGCCGTAGGCGAGCTCTGCCAGCGCCTGATGCTGGACAGCGGCACCCTTTCTCCCCTGCTGAAAAAGATGCAGCAGGCCGGCTGGGTAGAAAGAAAGCGCAGCCCGGAAGACGACCGCGTGGTGGTTATCACCCTGACCGAGGAAGGACGGGCCCTGCAGGAAAAAGCCAAGGACGTGCCCGCCAAGGTCGCAGGCTGCGTCACCCTGGCCCCCGAAAAGGCGCAGGCCCTCTACGCCTTGCTCTACGAGCTGCTGGAAAATCAGAAAGCCCGCAGCAACAAACATGACAAAAATAAGGAAGGAGCATAAAAATGAAAACAGTTTACGATTTTACGGTAAAGGACAGACAGGGCAAGGAGGTCAGCCTGGCGGAATATCAGGGCAAGGTGCTGCTCATCGTCAACACGGCCACCGGCTGCGGCTTCACGCCCCACTACGAGCCGTTGGAAGCCATGTATGCCGAATTCAATGAGCAGGGCTTTGAGATTTTGGATTTCCCCTGCAACCAGTTCGCCAATCAGGCCCCCGGCAGCGACGACGAGATCCACGATTTCTGCACCCTCAAATTCGGGACGGAGTTCCCCCAGTTCGCCAAGATCGACGTCAACGGCGAGACCGCCGATCCGCTGTTCGCTTTCCTGGCCACGGAAAAGCCTTTTGAAGGCTTCGGCAAGGGCCTGAAAAACGCGGCGCTGAAAAAATTCTCGGATATGAACAACAAGACCTTCGGCGAGAAGGCCTACATCAAATGGAATTTCACCAAGTTCCTGGTGGACCGGGAAGGCCGGGTCATCGCCCGCTTCGAACCAACCGTCGATATGAAAGAGGTCCGGGAAGCCGTCCGGGCCGCCCTGTAAAAAGCGGCAGCATCTGGACGCCGGCCCTGTTCCACG
>CAMZIS010000142.1 GCA_947307285.1 uncultured Peptococcaceae bacterium
CCTGCTCTAAGCCCTGACTCACATGGTCAAGAGCCAGGCCCTTGCCGTAGGAAAAGCTGATATCCCTGGCTTCCAGGATCATTTCCATGCTCCTCCCTTGGTCTTTTTCAGCAGGTAAACGAAGAACGGAGCTCCGACCAAAGAACAGAGGATACCGATGGGGATCTCTGAGCCGGTCAAGCTGCGGGCCAGGATGTCCATGATCACCAGAAAGCAGGCGCCCAGGGAGATGCTGACCGGGATCAGACGTCGGTTATCGTTGCCCACGATCATACGGCTGATATGCGGTATTACCAGACCCACCCAGCCGATAGCGCCGCTGATGCAGACCGCTGCCGAGGTAGCCAGCGTAGCCCCGCCGATGATCATTAGATTGTACAGTCGTACATCCACTCCCAGGGACATGGCCTCGCGGCTGCCCATGGACAGGGCGTTGATGCGCCAGCGCGACAGATAGATCAGGACAAGCCCGATGGTGATGGGGATGAAGGCCAGGAAATGAGTATAGTTGATATCTGCGAAACTGCCCATGAACCAGAAGGTTATGCTGGGCAGCTGCGTATAAGGGTCGGCAATACATTTGAGGATTGAGATCAGCGCGCCAAAGAAGCTGGATACGATAACGCCGCCCAGGATAAGGCTGACCGTGGAGGTGCCGCCGCCGATGCGCCCGGCCCACCAGGCCAGCAAAACGGCGCTGATGGCAAACAAGAAGGACAGCGGATAGATCCAGCCGCCGCCCAAAAACACGATGGCGATGCAAGCCCCCAGGCCGGCGCCGTTGGAAACGCCCAATATCCCGGAATTGACCAGCGGATTGCGAAACACGCCCTGGAAAGCTGCGCCGGAGGCGGCCAGGGCCGCGCCGCAGAAAGCAGCTGCCAATGCCCTGGGCAACCGCAGTCTGAGGACAACGACCGCCTCGGTGGTGGAGATAGCTCCGGGACTGAAAACCGCTTCGGACACCTGTCCCGGGCTGAGGGAATAGATACCCACCAGCAGGCTGATCATTATGCACAGAAGAGGAGCTATTATCAACAGCGCTATGGCAAATATCTTTTTCATCAGCAAAAAACAAAACAGCGCTAAAGCATCAGTATTTCGGAAAAAGGATACTTTTTTATATTATATCGAGTATAGAAATCATAGTCAAGGCGACCATCGACCGGCGAAAAAATCCTGATTCGGCAAATATAATCTGCTGGGATAGGGCTGGCAGTTTATTGCTGACAGAAAAGAACGCTCTTTCCATTTGGAAAGAGCGTCCTAAATAGTTGCCGGGTCAAACGTTTACGATCTTGGCGTCAGGAGCGTTCTTCTTGATGCTGTTGATGCCGTTCAAACAGCTCTTTTTGGCTTTGTAGCCTTCGCCCGTAGCGATGATCTGGCCGTTGGACGCTTTCAGACGGAAGCGGTATTCTCCGGCCTTGTCCACATAAACCTCGAACTTGGGATGCTTGACCTTTTCAAAGCCTTCCTCGGTCTGATCCTCGATGCCGCCGGCGCAACAACGGCGCACGCTTTCTATGCCTTTGCGGCAGGAGGCCTCCGTGGAATAGACCTCGCTGGTGGCGATGATCTCGCCATTGCCGGCTTTGAGATTGAATTTAACGCCGGTCTTGACTTCTTTGATCTCAAATTTGCCCATAATGACGACCTCCCTGAAAAATGTGATGGATTATACTTTAAATATATCATCATTTGTCGAAAATGCAAGAGATATCAGCAAATCATACCGCTTTTATGCATCATCCCGAATAAAAAAACTGTAGCCAATAGCTTAACCTTTGTAAAACGCGCCCCGCAAACAGCGGAGCGCGCGTCAAAGTTGATCGTTTTTCTCATTCCATTACAGCATCAGGCTTTTTACAGATGCAGTCTCCTTACCCAGGCAGCCAGGTCGTCTTTCTTCTGCCGTCCGTTCAGCATCCTGCCGTTTTTGACGGTGCAGGTGCGAGGAACGCTGCTTTGCAGCTCCTGGTCTATGGACCCCAGATTACTGCCGCCGGAGGTGGCAAACAGGATAACGGTCTTCCCGGAAAAATCATAGCTTTCCAGAAAAGTTCTGATTATACGGGGCGCGGTGAACCACCAGATGGGGAAGCCGAGAAAGATAGCGTCGTATTTTTCCACTCCGGCGTCGTGGTCCGAAAGCTCCGGACGGCAGGCCTTATCCCTCATTTCCAGGGAGCTGCGGCTCTTCTTGTTGATCCAGCTCAAGTCGGATCTGGTATAGGGGACCGCGGGTTTGATCTCGTATAAGTCGGCCCCGGCAGCTTCGGCTAATAGCTTCGCCGCCTTGGCCGTTCGGCCGCCGGCGGAAAAGTAGGCAACAAGAAACTTGCTCATTATCTGCATCTCCTTTCCCTGTGGATGTGTCGCTGACCGATCGCTATAGTAGTTTATCCGTTCCGCAAACAAAACATTTTATCTGATTATATTGTACAATCCTTCGGCAGATAACGCAATTATAATATGTCGATGCAGAAAAACCTTAACTGTCTTTAAAGAAAAAAGAACCTGCCGGAGCAAGTTCTTTTCAGTCAGAGGTTTGATAATCATATTGACGACAAGGTCTTTCAGCAGTTGCCTGTATAGACGAACCGCAGCCGTTCTCTGGCTATCTCAGCCAGCTTGTAGACGAGAGCCACGTCTGTGGCGGCACGGTCCTGCATCATGAAAGTGGGGAAAAAGCGGGAAACGTGCAGCGGGACGGTACTGCCGACGCATTCGCCCTTCTCGTCCGTCAAGCCGGCGACCCAGGAAGAGAGCTGCCACATCTCATCTTCCGTGTCGTTCTCGCCGGGAACGATGAGGGTGGTCAGCTCCACATGGCTGAGCTGTACCGCCCGGCTGATGAAGGCCTTCACCATATCCAGGTCCCCGCCCAGGACGTCACTGTAATAGCTTTCGCTGAAGCCTTTGAGGTCGATGTTCATGGCGTCTATATAGGGCCCGATCTCTTCCAGTACCGAAAGCTCAGCAGTACCGTTGCTGACCAGGACGTTTTTCATGCCCGCCTCGTGGCTCAGCCGCGCCGTGTCGCGGACGAATTCATATCCTATCAGAGGTTCGTTATATGTGAAGGCCAAGCCGATATTACCGCGGCTCCTCAGCTGCAGCGCTGCCCGGACCAGATCCTGCGGCGAGACATATTCCGCCCTGTCCGACAGGGACAACGCTTCTTCCGACCAGGAGATGCCGTGATTCTGACAAAACGGACAGCGCAGGTTGCAGCCGTAGCTGCCTACGGAGAGGATCAAACTGCCGGGGCAAAAGCGCCGCAGCGGTTTCTTTTCGATCGGATCCAGGGCAAAGCCAGTGATCCTGCCATAATTAGCGGCCCGGACCGTGCCGTCTTTGCAGATACGCGCACCGCAAAAACCGGTCTGGCCTTCATTCAGCTCGCAGTGGTGGAAGCAGACGTTGCATCTAGCCATAACAGTCCTCTTTCAGGAATGACGCACGACTTCGAAGCGCTGCAGGGATACTTTCTCGCCAGGCCCTATGCCGGCTTTTTGGCGGGCG
>CAMZIS010000143.1 GCA_947307285.1 uncultured Peptococcaceae bacterium
TGCTGAAACCAACGTTATTCGCAATTCAGTCCGCAGATCAGCTGGGTCAGGAACTGCAGCACGATGAGGATGATGATGAGGTTGACCACGCAGGAAAAGCCGCCGCCGTCGCAGGAGCCGGTCATATTACCGCTGCCGCAGGCCGCGGCCCCGCAGCCGTTCCCCCATCCGCTGCCGCGATTGTTGCAGTAAGCCATGTCAGCACCTCCTCAGCAGCAGTTGTTGCTGCAGCAGGCGTTGCCGTAGCCGCCGCTCAGGCCGCAGTTCAGGCCTCCTGCGCCGGTGATGATGTTGCACAGGAATTCCAGCACGATGAAAAGAATGATCAAATTGAGCAGGCAGCTCCACAGCTCGCTGCCGCCGCAGCCGTCGTTGCAGCCGCATCCTCCGAAATTGAACATGATGAAGTCGCTCCTTTGCTTTTATTGGCCGGCGGCAGCGGAAGATGCTGACCGGGGCCTTATCTGGTACATCTTATGCGCTGTGCCGTGGGGGTGTTACGGGGAAAAGAGGCGCGGCCGCCCACGAAAAAAGACCCCCGATATATCGGGGGCCTTTTCGGAAGATGCTGCTTTTACTTATTTGTTCTGCAGATATTCGTGGATGGAGGCGGCGGCCTTCTTGCCGGCGCCCATGGCCAGGATGACGGTAGCGGCGCCGGTCACGGCGTCGCCGCCGGCGTAGACGCCCTCGCGGGTGGTCTTGCCGGTCTCTTCGTCCACGACCAGGCAGCCCTTCTTGTTGCTCTCCAGACCGGGGGTGGTGGAGCGGATCAGCGGGTTGGGGCTGTTGCCGATGGCGATGACCACGGTGTCGCAGTCGATGACGTACTCGGAGCCTTCCTTCGGCACGGGACGGCGGCGGCCGGAGGCGTCAGGCTCGCCCAGTTCCATCTGGATGACTTCCATGGATTTGACCACGCCGTTCTCGTCGCCCATGATCTGGGTGGGGTTGGTCAGCAGGCGGAAGATGATGCCCTCTTCCTTGGCGTGATGCACTTCTTCGGCACGGGCGGGCAGTTCCTTTTCGGAACGGCGGTACACGATGTAGACCTCTTCCGCGCCCAGACGCTTGGCGCAGCGGGCCGCGTCCATGGCCACGTTGCCGCCGCCCACGATGCAGGCCACCTTGCCCACCTTGATGGGGGTGTCGTGGTTCGGGAAATCGTAGGCCTTCATCAGGTTGGTGCGGGTGAGGAACTCGTTGGCGGAATAGACGCCCAGCAGGTTCTCGCCGGGGATGCCCTGGAAGTTGGGCAGGCCGGCGCCGGAGCCTACGAACACGGCGTCGAAGCCCTCTTCCTCGAAGAGCTCGTCCACGGTGACGCACTTGCCGATGACCATGTCGGGGATGATCTTCACGCCCAGAGCTTCCACGGTGGCGATCTCAGCGCGGACCAGGTCCTTGGGCAGACGGAATTCGGGGATGCCGTAGATCAGCACGCCGCCGGGGGCATGCAGAGCTTCGAACACGGTGACGTCGTAACCCAGCTTGGCCAGGTCGCCGGCGCAGGTCAGGCCGGCGGGGCCGGAACCGACCACAGCCACCTTCTTGCCGTTCTTGGGCAGGATTTCCGGCTTGTTTTCTTCTTCCGGATGGGCCATGACGTAGTCGGCCACGAAGCGTTCCAGACGGCCGATGCCCACGGGTTCGCCCTTGATGCCGCGGACGCACTTGGATTCGCACTGGCTCTCCTGGGGGCAGACGCGGCCGCAGATGGCGGGCAGGTTGTTGGTGGATTTGACGATGGCCGCGGCCTCGGCGAATTTGCCTTCAGCCACCAGAGCCACGAATTCGGGGATGCGGACGTTGACCGGGCAGCCGGAAACGCAGGGCTTCTTGGCGCAGCCCATGCAGCGCTTGGCTTCGTCGATGGCCATCTCCGCGGTGTAGCCCAGAGCAACTTCCTTGAAGTTATGGGCGCGGACCTGAGGATCCTGCTCCGGGATGGGGTTTTTGGTCATTCTCATATTGGCGGACATTACTTGGCACCTCCCATACGGCATTCATGCTTCTTCATGCTTTCCTTTTCCTCGGCGATGTACATCCGGCCGCGGCGCATAGCCAGGTCGAAGTCCACCTGATGGCCGTCGAAGTCCGGTCCGTCCACGCAGGCGAACTTGGTCTCGCCGCCTACCTGCACGCGGCAGCAGCCGCACATACCGGTGCCGTCCACCATGAGGGAGTTCATGGAAACGATGGTCTTGATGCCCTTCGGACGGGTCATGTCGCAGACCGCCTTCATCATCATCAGCGGGCCGATGGCGATGACCGCTTCGTAGTCGTCCACCTTTTTCAGCTGCTCTTCCAGAGCCACGGTGACGAAGCCCTTGTTGCCGTTGGAGCCGTCGTCGGTGAGGACGAACAGGTTTTCGCAGGCGTTCTTGAATTCGTCTTCCAGGATGATGAGGTCTTTATTCTTGAAGCCCACGATGAAGTCGACCTTGGCGCCCAGCTCGTGCAGGGCCTTGGCCTGCGGATAGGCGATAGCCACGCCCAGGCCGCCGCCGACCACGCACACGTGCTTGCCAACGTACTGCTCGAATTCGCTGGCGCAGCCCAGGGGGCCGACGAAGTCCAGCAGAGCGTCGCCTTCGTTCAGGGTGTCCAGAGTGTAGGTGGTGTAGCCCACCTTCTGGAAGATGATGGTGACGGTGCCCTTTTCCCGGTCGTAACCGGCGATGGTCAGCGGGATGCGCTCGCCGTCTTCATTGATGCGCAGCATGATGAACTGACCGGGCATGGCCTTTCTGGCCACGGCAGGCGCCAGGATCTCCATATAGGTGATCGTGGGGTTGAGCTGTTTCTTTGTGACGATGGGAAACATATTTGCCCTCCTTGTTAAATATGTTTTATAAATATGGAAGTTGAGAACAGGTCAAACAGGGGGCGATATCCCCCCATTGTTTATAAGTATATACTTACATATTAAGATACGCAAGTGCTAATAACGAAAAAACATTAGCTTGTACGTTTTGGGCATATGGCCGGCCCGGCAGGGGATAGGGGGCGGGCAGTCGAATTACTGTAAGCAGTTGCCTGTGGACGAACCGACCCTGTCCGGTCTTGGGAGCTGCCTGCCGTGAATTTATTTACCGACGACAACAAGAAAAAAGTCCTGCTCATCTCCCTGCTGCTCAATCTGGTGCTTTTATTGTGCCTCTTTTTCGCCGTGAAGCACAACGCGCAGCTGCGCCACGCCGCGCCCGCGGAGGAGCCCGCCCTGGTCAACGTGGATACCCGGGCCCTCAAGGACAACGCCGCCGACTACGGGGTGAGCGTCGAATATCTGCAGCTGGCCCTGCCGGACTACATGGTCTACGTACATAAGGGGGAATACGTGTTCGAACTGCTGGACGACGAGCTGCCCCGTCACGGCTACGACTGGGACAAGCTGGTCTTTGAAGGAGAGCGGGCCTGGTACCGGGACGAGGCCTGGCCCGACGCCTGTATGGGCGTGGACGTGTCCTATTTCCATAAGGAGATCGACTGGGAGGCCGTGGCCGACGACGGCAT
>CAMZIS010000144.1 GCA_947307285.1 uncultured Peptococcaceae bacterium
TTCTTTGAGGAAATCCTTCACCGCCCGGGCGAATTGCTCCGACCGCTGTCCCTGGGGCGAGTGGCCGCAGCCCTTCAGCAGATAGATTTCTTTCCTCGGCGCGGTGATCGCCTCAAAGTAGTCCTCCGTCGATCCCACCGGGCAGGACCAGTCTTCCGAGCCCGAGATGAACAGGACCGGCATCTGAAAGTCGGTGCTCCTCTTATAGGCGTCAAAATCCAGCAGGCAGTCTATCAGCGGTCTTTCCAGCTCTTCGTAGGAGGCGCTGCCGGTCATGGCCGACAGTATGCGCAGATACCACCTGGCGTCGTCCACCCCCAGGTAGGGCGAAAAGACCAGGGCCGCGGTGGCCGCGTCTTCCGTCACTCCCAGGGGATGATAGCGGGAGGTCAGCTTGTCCAGGGCGGACATATTGACCACTGTCGGCTCCTGGACCAGCGCGGCGTAGGCCTGCTCCATTTCTGCGGTATCGTCCCCGGCCGCCCTGGCCTTGGCCAGAGCGTCCTCATAAGCGTAGGTATAGGCATACAGCCCCGCTTCCTTTACCTCCTGACCGATACCGATATAATGGGACACCTTTTCCGGATGCTCCAGGGCGTACTGGCTGCCCAGCAGGCTGCCGTAGGAGTGGCCCATGATGACGACTTTGTCCTGACCAAACTTTCCACAGGCGTAGTCGACCAAAGCGTCCAGATCCGCCATCGCCTGTTCAAACGTAACAGTCCGATTATCGGGATCTGATCCCGCGTTGTGATAATAGGTCCTGCCGCAGCCCCGCTGATCCCAGCTGATAACGGTATAAGCGTCCGTCAGATGATCGATCCAGCACCAGTCGCTGACAGTGGTGGGCGCGCCCGGCCCGCCGTGGAGGCTGATGACGACCGGGTTGGCGGCGTCGTGGCCCAGGGTCAGGATATACTGCTCCTGTCCGTTCAGGGTCACCCACTCCGCCTCGTTTATGCCGTCACGGTAGGCGAAGGCGCGCTCTATCTGATTCACGTTCCGTCCCACGATGGCCACGCTGAAGAAGCCCACCGCGGTCAGCAGGACTAACGCTGTCGCAGCCTGCAATATCCCGCTGATTGCCCGGCGCGGGCCGCGCTGCTTCTCCCTCCTGCCGCAGACCTCCCGGCGGTGGGCCAGGTGGATGCCGATATGGCCCACGCCGAGGACGAGGGAGCCCAGCAGCATCAGGCCGTTCCCGCCGTAGAGGCCCAGCAGGAAAAAGGCGACCACCGGAAGCGTAGCGCCTGCTACAGGAATGCCGCACAGGCTGCTGTAAAAGTCGGCCATGGTCTGCCCGCTTTTGAAATAGCGCACCCAGAACGCCTCGTACAGCGCCATGCAGAGGAAGGACAGGATCAGGACCGCGCACCAGAAATCCCAGCCCTTGAAGTTGAAGTCAGAGAACATGAGGGCCGTGGCGGTGACTATCACCTGCCCCGCCCGCTCCAACGCCAGCAGGACCCTGTTCTCGTTGCCCACGTATTTGTCGTAGTCCTTGGGCTTGTGCTTCGTCCAGATGAGATTGGGCACGAAGAGCATGACGAGCCAGATCAGCCCGATATAGGAAAACCCGAAATGCATGATACAAAACTCCCGTCTCAGCGTGCCGCGAGCCCCGGTAGGAGGCCGGGGCTCGCTTTACGCAGGCTTATGCTCAAACGTCGGTGTAGTCGCCGTCGTTCCTGCGGGTCTCGGGCTGGGTGCCGCCGAAGCCCGGCTCGTTGGGGATGACGAAGAGGCAGAGGATGTAGAGGATCAGCCCGGGGAAGCAGGCGGTGAAGAAGGACAGCACCAGGTAGATCAGGCGCACGATGGTGGGGTCCATGCCGAAGTAGTCGGCGAAGCCGCCGCAGACGCCGCCCAGCATCCGGTTTTTGGCGGAACGGTAGAGTTTCTTGTTGTTATCCATGTCAGTTTCCTCCCTTTATGATTACTGTTTTTATATGCTTTGCCTGTCTTTATCAGTCGAAATCAAGGTCGATGTTGCCCATATCCACGCTGACGCGGATGGGGCGGGGGCCGTTGCCGCTGTTTTCCACCTGGCATTCGCCCATGCTGACGCTGCAATCGGCGGTGTAGTCAGAGGCAGAGCCCTTGAGGCTGCCGTCCACCTCGCCCATGCGGCAGTAGATGTCGGCGCTCTGGGGCGCGAGCTCGCTGAAGCCGATGCTGCCCGCGTCCAGCTTTATCTTCAGGTCGCCGCAGGTGACTTCGTTCAGGTCCAGCTCCCCCGCGTTCATGGAGATATCCAGCGCGCCGCAGGAAACGCGGGTGAAGTCCGGATCGCCGGCGTTGACGTTCAGGTAGAGGTCCCCCGCCGCCACGTCGGTCAGGTCCACGTCGCCCAGGTCCACGTTGATATCCAGCTCGCCCGCGGCCACGTCGGTCAGGTCCAGATCGCCGGCGGCGAGCTTCACCACGGCGTCGCCTTCGCATTCCACGTCCGTGATGTCCAGATCGCCGGCCTTGAGGTCGATATCCGCGGCGGCGATGCTGATACCGGTCAGGTCCACGTCGCCGGCGGCGGCCTTAACGGTCACTTTACCGTTCCAGTCCTCCGGCACCAGCAGCACCAGACGGCGCTGGTTGTTCAATATCAGGTCCCGCAGCTTCGTCACGCTGAGCGTGCCGTCCAGGCCGGAGCCGCTCACGGTCAGCTTGCCGTCGGCCTCCTTCACGGTGTAGCGCTGGTCGTCCTTGCCGCGGCAGATCAGCAGGTACTGTCCCGTCTGGGCCTGGTCGTAGTCGAAGCCCTCCAGGGTGAGGTTGAACTCGCTCCCGATGCGAGAGCAGATATCCACGTCGCAGACCAGGCCGTTCAGCTCGATCTCGCTGAACTCGGCCAGCTGCAGCTGGTCCCCGGGGCGCACCTCGCGGCTGACCCCTTTATCGATGGCTTCCTGAGATATGTCTTCGGTGACCACCGCCTCATGATCCCGGTCGAAGAAGAGCTCCCAGCCCTGCTCGGCCAATCTTGCCACCCCGCCCAGAGCGAAGAAGGCCAGGGCCAGCAGGATGAGGCCGACGACGTTGGCGATGACTGCGATCAGGATCGCTTTCTGTGACTTATTCATGTTAAGCCTCCTTTTTCACGAACAGGCCCTTGATCCAGCGGAAGATCAGCTTGGTCAGCTGGATGACGCCCTTGATGACGATGACGGCCAGCAGATAGGCCAGGATGGTGAGACCGCAGCCGATGAGGCCCGCGCCGATGAGGGCCACGCCGGTGCCGATCTCCTTGAACAGGACCAGGCAGCCGCCGACGATGGCGGCGATGCTGGCTACGGCCAGGGCCACCACCACGGCCACCACGGCCACGATGACGCCGACCACGGCGGCCAGCAGGCCCGCGAGGACGCCGCCGGCGGCCACCAGCAGGGAGAGCCAGAGGGGCGCGCCCAGGATGAGCAGGGCGATGACCAGTCCCTTGCCCCAGGCGGGCCAGCGGCTTTCCGCTTTGGCCTTGGCCTCGTTGGTCTTTTCCTTCACGGAGGAGACCACC
>CAMZIS010000145.1 GCA_947307285.1 uncultured Peptococcaceae bacterium
CATCAGCAACGCCGCTGTGGAAGAGCTGGTCCTGGCCCCTGGAGAAGAGGCTCTGGCCGTCATCAAAGCCACTTCCGTCATGGTGGGCATCGACTGACAGGCATCGACCGACAGGCATGAACGCAAAAGGCCGGAGAGCGTATCAGCTCCCCGGCCTTTTTTCGTTTCAGATCGGTTCAGGCGATCTCCCACACCACGGTCACCGTGTCTGAGACCCGGATGTCGTCGGGTTCGATGTCCATATCGAAGCTGGCCTTGGCGTTCATGACGCCGGCAGCCATATCCGCTTCCAGAGAGCGGCGCAGGGGCTGCACCTCGAAAGCGACCTCGCCCCAGGAATAATCGATGTTCAGTATATCCCGCAGAGACACGCCCGCCGCCCGGGTCAGGACCTGCGCCTTGGCCAGCGCATCCTCCACCGCCCGACCCAGCAGCTCGTTTTTCACGGCCTCCTGATCCTTCACCGTATAGCTGAGGCGGAACTCCGGCTTCAGCTCGGAGGCGGCCAGAGCGTAGAGGGTGCGGCCCAGCAAATCGTTATCCGAGGGGAAGTCCAGCTTCATGTTGTGGATATACTCATAGCCAACGAAAACCTGCCGGAAATTGCGGCCCTGGTCCTGCAGGCTTTCATATCTGGTGTCCACGTCGAAGGACAGAGTCTTCAGTTCGTCTCTGCCGAAGCCCAGGGATAGCAGCACGTCTTTCAGGGCTTCCGTGTCCCGGGCAGAACGGGACAGGGTCTCCTGATAATCCTTGTAAGTGCCCCGCAACGTGACAGTGAGGCGGGTGGTGTCCGGCTTCACGCGGATGCTGCCTTTGCCGGTGACTCTGATAGTGCGTTTATCTTCCATGCCGGTTCCTCCTATCTTTTTCGCGTTTTCGCGTCATAAGCTTTCTCCGCCTCCCGCCGCTATCCTGCATTTATCAGGCTTCGGACAGTCTTCCCCGGCGGCGGAGGATGTGCTATAATCAGGGCGAAGCATCAGTGATTTTATATAGATTGTGAGGCTACGGACATGAAACGCGTGGAACGCATCGCATATTACGAGGAGCTTTTGGACCGGATAATAACGGCCAACGGTGAGCTGGAGCAGGCGCTAACGGGGTTCCGGCAGGCTTTGCCCGCCCTGAAGGAGCTGGATAAGTATTACGGCAGTCCGCAGTGGCGGCGGGATCTGGCCGCCGACGAGGCGGGGAAGCTGCCGCGCGATCTCAAGCGGGGCGTGCTCAGCGAAGACGGCGCCTACGACGCGCTGACGGACAGCCGGCGCTTACTGGCGGATATGCGGGAGCTGGCAAAAGAAGAAGAATAGAACCGCGCCTTGACGCATATAAAAAGAGACGAAGCTCCCGCAGGTCGCGGGAGCTTGTTTTCGATATTGAGGCCGGGAAGCCGGAACGCCGCCCTGTTCAGAAAAAACACAAATTGTAGGGCTGACGGCCGGCTAATAACCGCAGACGCGGCTCAGGCTTGGGCGATGCACTCGATCTCCACCAGCGCGTCCTTGGGCAGGCGAGCCACCTGCACGGCGGAGCGGGCCGGGAACGCGCCGGAGAAGAAGGTGGCGTAGACCTCGTTCATGGCGGCGAAATCGTTCATGTCGGCCAGGAACACGATGGTCTTGATCACCTTGTCCAGGCCGCTGCCGGCCGCTTCCAGAATGGCCGCGGCATTGGTCAGGGACTGGCGGGTCTGCTCCTTTATGCCTGCGGGGAACTGGCCGCTGGCGGGGTCCAGCGGCAGCTGGCCGGAGAGGAACACCAGACCGCCTGCTTTGATAGCCTGGGAATAGGGCCCGATGGCGCCGGGGGCTTTATCGGTGCTGACAACGGATTTCATGCTTCATACCTCCTGTTACCGGCCGGGGAAGCCGATCGTTTATAAGCTTTGTATTAATAATTTTATACCTCGAGTGTTAAACTAATATTAAATCAGCCGGGAAAATGACCGTCAGGGGTTCAGCCTTAGCCGCAAGATCATGCCGAGCCGCGAACTAAGACCGCCCGCGCGGCAGCATATGTGACTTTTGCAACCGAAAACGCGCAAAACCGAGAGGGGTATCGTTATTCCCGCCGCTCTATGGTAAAATACAGTTGAAAAGACAGTGGTCCATGCAGATACAGAAAGGAGCGTCGCTATGTCAGAGATCACTTTAACCGGAGAAAACTTCGAACAGGAAGTGCTGCAGTCCGATATACCCGTGCTGGTGGACTTTTGGGCCACCTGGTGCGGCCCCTGCCGCATGCTGGCCCCGGTCGTCGCCCAGATCGCCGAGGAGAAGGCGGGCGAGCTCAAGGTGGGCAAGGTCAACGTGGACGAGGAGCCGCTGCTGGCGGCCGAATTCAAGGTGTCCGGCATCCCCACGGTGATGCTGTTCAAGGACGGCAAGGTCGCCAACAAAGCCGTAGGCGCCCGTCCCAAGTCCCAGCTTTTATCCGCGCTGGGGTTGGAGTAATAAAGGAAAACGAAAAAAAATAAAGAATATTTTTGTTTAAACACCGAATCAAAAAACGCAAGGAGGATATCAAAATGAAGTACGTGTGCCAGATCTGCGATTACGAATACGACGAAGCAGCTGAGGGCGTGAAATTCGAAGACCTGCCGGACGATTGGGAATGCCCCCTGTGCGGCGCCGGCAAGGATGAATTCAAGCCTCAGGAATAAGCAGCTTTACAACTGAATACGAATAACAGTCTACAGAAAGGATAATCGAAATGGCCAACAAATACGCAGGTACCCAGACCGAGAAGAACCTGGAAGCCGCTTTTGCCGGCGAATCCATGGCGCGCAACAAATATACCTACTACGCTTCCAAAGCCAAGAAAGAAGGCTTCGAGCAGATCTCCGCTATCTTCCTGAAGACGGCCGACAACGAAAAAGAACACGCCAAGATGTGGTTCAAGGAGCTGGAAGGCATCGGCGATACCGCCGCCAACCTGGGCGCCGCCGCCGACGGCGAGAATTACGAATGGACCGACATGTACGAGGGCTTCGCCAAGACCGCCGAAGCGGAAGGCTTCCCGGAACTGGCCGAAAAATTCCGCCGCGTGGCCGCCATCGAAAAGCATCACGAGGAACGCTACCGCGCATTGCTGAAGAACATCGAGACCGCCCAGGTCTTTGCCAAGAGCTCGGTCAAGGTGTGGGAATGCCGCAACTGCGGTCACATCGTCGTGGGCGAAAAGGCCCCTGAGGTCTGCCCCACCTGCAACCATCCCCAGAGCTATTTCGAGATCCACGCCGAGAATTACTGATCTTGATCCGCTCTGCCCTTACCCGCCGGAGCGATCCGGAGAAAGCGAGGTCCCATGCTGGATAAAAAAGCGTACGACAAGATCGATTACCCGCTGTGCCTGCTCAGCGCCGCCGTGGGCGGCAAAAACAGCGGCTGCATCATCAACTCTCTGCACCAGGCCACCAG
>CAMZIS010000146.1 GCA_947307285.1 uncultured Peptococcaceae bacterium
CCCATGATGTCAGACTCCTGGAAAGCGTCCGTTCCGATCATCGTGGTTGGAACCTGGCCCGTAACGATGACGAGCGGCACGCTGTCCATGTATGCGGTGGCAATGCCCGTGACCGTGTTCGACGCACCCGGTCCGCTCGTGACCAAGACGACGCCGACCTTGCCGGTCGCACGCGCATATCCGTCGGCCTCATGCACGGCACCTTGCTCATGACGTGCGGTAACGTGCCTGATGGATGATGCATACAGCGCATCGTAGATGGCGAGCACCGAGCCGCCGGGGTAGCCGAAAATGGTATCCACCCCCTGCTCCAGCAGGCATTCCATCAATATTTTAGCGCCGTTGATCATCATGTTACCGATCCCCCGTAAGCTGAGTAAAAAATATGAAACCGCGTAAATGCGTATAAATATTCATTTTACTTTTTAATAGAAGTATTAATAGATTATACTGCACTATCCGGCCCTTGTCAATCGGGTCTGCGCGCATTTCCCGCCTGACGCCGCCTGTATGAGAGTATAGCATTTTCTATACAACGGGCCGCGTAGGTGGCCAGGCGGGCGCCTTTGTCCGCCTTGAAGGTGGAAATGCCCTTGACCAGGCCGATGGTGCCGATGGACAGCAGGTCGTCCCGGTCCACGCCGCTGCTTTCGAATTTTTTGGCGATGTGGGCCACCAGCCGCAGGTTGCTTTCGATGAGCCGGGCCCGGGCCTCCTCATCCCCGTCGGCCATGGCGCGGATGCAGGCAGCCTCCTCCGCCGGGCTGAGCTGGGGCGGGAACACGTTGTTATGCAGGTAGAAAACAGTAGGCGTGATGGGCATAGGCGGCTCTCCGGCTGGACTTTGCTTACAGTTTATGCCGCAAAGCCGCGCCGGTGCGCGTCCGCGAAAAACGTGACGGCGGCTTTCGCGCACAGAAAAACACCGGCACGGGCCGGTGTTTTCGCAGACGGTCGGGCAAAGGCAAAAATGCTATTCTGCCTGCTTTTCCTCTTTTCTTTCCACATCGGCATAGGCCGCGGCGATATCCACCAGCAGGCGGGTGACCTGATCCATCTCGCTGACAGAGGCCACCTCCAGCCGTCCGTGATGGTTGAAGCTGCCGGTGCCCAGGTTGGGACAGGGCAGGCCCATATAGGACAGGCGGGAGCCGTCCGTGCCGCCGCGGATGGGGATGATGGCGGGAGTGCCGCCCTGGGCCATGACGGCCTTGATGGGCACGTCCAGCAGATGGCGGTGGGGCAGTATCTGCTGGGCCATGTTGCGGTACTGCTCCTTCAGCTCCAGAGTGACCGTGCCGGCGCCGTATGTGCTGTTGAGCACGGTCTCCGCTGCCTTCAGCTGCACCAGACGCTGCTCCAGTTTGTCCCAGTCGTGGTCACGAACTATGTATTCCAGCGTGGCCTGCTCCACGTCGGCGTTGAGGTGACACAGATGGAAAAAGCCCTCGTAGCGCTCGGTGAATTCGGGGCGTTCGCCAACGGGCAGCATTTTGTCGAATTCCATGGCCACCATGGCGGCGTTGATCAGCTTGTCCTTGGCTTCGCCCGGATGGATGGAACGGCCGCGTACTGTCACTTTGGCGGCGGCGGCGTTGAAGGTCTCGTAATTGATCTCGCCGAAGGGGCCGCCGTCCACCGTGTAGGCGAAATCCGCGCCGAAACGGGCCACGTCGAACATATCCGCGCCCCGGCCGATCTCCTCGTCCGGCGTGAAACCGATCATGATGGGGCCGTGCTTGATCTCGGGGTGGGACAGCAGCAGCTCCGCCATGGTCATGATCTCGGCAATGCCCGCCTTGTCGTCGGCGCCCAGCAGAGTCTTGCCGTCGGTCATCAGCAGGTCCTCGCCATAGTAGGCCGCCAGCTGCGGGAACTCGGACACACGCAGGCAAACACCGTTCTCTTCATCCAGCATGATATCCCCGCCCAGGTAATGGACGATGCGGGGCTCCACGTTTTCGGAAGGCGCGTCCGGCGACACGTCCATATGGGCGATGAAGCCGATGGTATAGCCCTGGAAATCCGGGATATTGCCGGGGATGCGGCCGAACAGATAACAGTGTTCATCAAGGTAAACGTCGGCGAGGCCCAGCTGTTCCATTTCCTCTTTCAGGTAGCGGGCCAGCTGCCACTGGCATTCGGTGCTGGGTATCTGATCCTCCGGCGCATAGGGGTCGGAGGCGGTGGGTATCTTAACGTATTCGATCAGACGCTGGTAGGCTTTCATAGGATCCTCCTTTGGAAATTGTACGTATCCATTATACATCTTTCAGATGCGTCCGTCCAGTAAGGTTATGGCCTCCGCCACGCTGCGGAAAACGGCCGCCGCCTCCGCGCCGCCGGAGGAGCCCTGCTCCAGACAGACCGCAACCACCAGCCGGGGCCGGTCGGCGGGGAAAAAGCCGCTGAACCAGACGACCCCCGTTTCGCTGCTGCCGGTCTTGCCGCCGGAGCTGACGATATCGCTCCCGGCTGAGCGACCCGTCCCCTCCTCCACCACCAGGCCCAGCATGAGCCGCATGGTCTCCGCGTCGGCCGGGGAAAGCACGCGACGGGGCTTAAGCGCCGGGTATTCTTTCCGCCCGCCTTTGCCATCGTCCGTAGCCGTCACCAGCCGGGGCCGTACAAGATAGCCGCCGTTGACGAAAGCTGAAAAGAGAACGGCCTCCTGCAGCGGGCTGAGGCTGACCCCGTCTTCGCCCAGACAGACGTTGGCCAGCTCGCCGGCCTGCTCCGGGTCGAAATCGAAAAAGACGGCGTCCCCGCTGCCGGCATCGAGACCGATCGCTGTCATTTGTTCCAGTCCCAGGCGGCGGCTGTAAGCCAGCACCCGTTCCCCGCCTAAAGCCTGTCCCAGAGCCACGAAGTAGCAATTGCAGGAAAGGGCCAGCGCCCGGGCCAGATCCACCTCGCCGTGGGCCACGCCGCCGGCGCAGGAAACGGTGCGGCCGTCGGGCAAGGTGTAGCTGCCATGGCAAATGAAGGAGCCCGGCTCTGCCTTTTCTCCGCCCGGCTGCGTCTGTTTTTCGCCCGCGTCTTCCGGCCCCGTCCCGGCGGCTGTCTCCGCCGGCGCGGGACGCACGCCCTCGGCCAGAGCCGCGGCGGCCAGCACCGTCTTGAAGGTGGAGGCCGGCGGGTACGGCAGCAGGGTCCGCTGCATATAGGCGCCGGGCTCTGCGGCCTTCCAGCCGTAGGGATCGAAGCCGGGATATGAGGCCAGCGCCAGTATATCGCCGCAGTACGGGTCCATCACCACGCAGCTGCCGGCAAGACCGGTCTCCGCCAAAGCCTGCTCCGCGATCTGCTGATAGTCCTTATTCAGGGTCAGACTGATAGAGGGCGCGCAGACCGTATCCGGCAGGTACAGCTCCGGTCCCCCGTTCACCCGCCCCTGGGCGTCCACCTGCAGCCT
>CAMZIS010000147.1 GCA_947307285.1 uncultured Peptococcaceae bacterium
ACATATTATTACTTAAAACCAGCCAAATCAATAAAGGAATAGCGCTTATACATAAAAAATTATGACAAAAACGACGGAGGCTCATCCCTCCGCCGTTTTGCTATTTCTTCGCGTTCTCCCGGGCCTGGGCCAGCATCAGCTTGAGCCGGTTTTCCTGATTGACCCGGGTGGCGCCGGGGTCGTAGTCGATGGCCACTATGTTCACGCCCGGGTTGCGCTCCTTGATGGGCCGCATCATGCCCTTGCCGCAGATGTGGTTGGGCAGGCAGCCGAAGGGCTGGGTGCAGACGATGTTGGTCACGCCGCTTCGCACCAGCTCCAGCATCTCCGCGGTGAGCAGCCAGCCTTCGCCCATCTTGGCCCCGTGGCCGATATAGCCCTCGTTCAGGCGGAACACCTCCTCGAAGGGGGTGGGCGGCTCGAAGCTGCCCTCCTGCCGCATCAGGCCGATGATCTCCCGCTTGCGGCGGCACAGCTCCCGGTAGGCCCAGGCGTAGCCGTAATGGCTGAGGCGGCCGCGGCCGTAGAGTCGGAAATCCACCAGCCGGTCGCTGAGGCTGTAGAGGCAGAAATCCAGCAGGCCGGGGACCACCACCTCCGCGCCCTCGCCGACCAGGAAGCGCTCCAGATCGTTGTTGCCCAGGGGGGAGTATTTGACGAAGATCTCGCCCACCACGCCCACCTTCACCGTGTCGCGGGGCTCTCTTTCTATGGCCGCGAAATCGGCGATGACGGCGCGGCAGTTCTCTTTCACCAGCTTCCAGCGGTTGTGGCCCTTCTGGCCCAGCTCCCGCCCCAGACGCTCCGTCCAGCTTTCGGCCAGGGCCTCCGCCGCGCCCTCCTCCGTTTCGTAGGGCTTCGTCTGATTGACCAGGGTCATCAGCAGGTCGCCGTAGATGACGGCGTTGAGCAGGCTCAGCAGCTGGCGGGGGGAAAGGGAAAAGCCGGGGTGCTTTTCCAGATTGCCCAGGGAAAAGCCGATGACCGGTATGTAGTCGAAGCCCGCCCGCTTCAGGGCCTTGCGCAGCAGGGACACGTAGTTGGAGGCGCGGCAGCCGCCGCCGGTCTGGAACAGCATCAGCGCCAATTTCCTCGGGTCCCGGCCCGGCTGCTTCACGGCCTGCAAAAACTGGCCGATGACCAGCACCGCCGGGTAGCAGGCGTCGTTATGCACGTAGCCTAACCCCTGCTCCGCCACTTCCGGGCCGCAGTTGTCCAGCACCTCGACGTTGTCGCCGTAGGTGTGGAGGATGCTGGCGATGAGGCGGAAATGCCGCGGCAGCATGGTGGGGATGAGGATGGTGTAGTCCCGCTTCATCTGCTCGGTGAAGGGGATGTAGGTCTTTTCCTGCATAAGCCTTTACTTTTGGGTCCGGTCCCGCTCTTCCAAGGCGGCGGCCAGCGACCGCAGGCGGATGCGCACCGCGCCCAGGTTGGTTATTTCGTCGATCTTGATCTGGGTGTAGAATTTGCCGCGGCTCTCCAATATCTCCCGCACCTCGTCGGAGGTGATGGCGTCCATGCCGCAGCCGAAGGACACCAGCTGCACCAGGTCCACGTCAGCGTTTTCCGCGGCGAAGCGGGCGGCGCGGTAGAGCCGGGCGTGATAGGTCCACTGGTCCA
The DNA here is from genome assembly GCA_947307285.1 of uncultured Peptococcaceae bacterium. Classification (GTDB taxonomy): domain Bacteria; phylum Bacillota; class Dehalobacteriia; order UBA4068; family UBA4068; genus CALXSV01. Next base: position 1,624 of record CAMZIS010000147.1, read on the forward strand.
GCACCCGCGTGCCCTGCAGGGGGGCGGACTCGGCCACGCTGTCCTCGCTCAGCACCACGAAGCCCAACGTGGTGGCCAGCTTATCTATGCCGTGGCCGATCTCCGGGTCCACGTGGTAGGGCCGTCCCGCCAGCACCACGGCCCGTTTGCCGTGCTCGCGGGCGAAAGCCAGGGCCTGTTTCCCCTGCTCCCGCACCCGGGCCATGTAGTCGTGATAGGCGGCGAAGCCTTTTTCCGCGGCCCGTTTCACCTGCGCTTTGCCGATCTTCGGGTCCAGCTCGTGCAGGGTGGGATATATCGTCCGGGCCAGTGCGGCCGGGCTGTCCAGACTGAGGTAGGGGCTGAGGAAGCGGGCGGCGGCCAGGCTGTCCACGTTGCCCCGCAGCAGCTCGCCGTAATAGGCCACGATGGGGCAGTTATAGTGGTTGTCGCCCGCGCCTTCGTCCACGTTGTAGGACAGGCAGGGGTAGAAGACCGTATCCACGCCGTCGGCCAGCAGCTGCTCGATGTGACCGTGCATGATCTTCGCCGGGTAACAGGCCGTATCCGAGGGGATGGAGAACTGGCCCCGCTCGTAGGTGGCCCGGGTGGAGGGGTCGGAGAGCCGCGGGTCGAAGCCCAGCTCCCGCCAGAAGCTGACCCACAGGGGCGCCAGCTCGAAGGTGGACAGGGCCAGGGGCAGACCGATGCGGCCCTTGGGGCAGGCGGGGTCGGCAGGGTCCGCAGCCGCCGGGGTGAGGCCGTGCAGGAAGTCCCGCTTCCAGGCGTGGAGGTCGGGCAGGTCCTCCCCCTGCTCCAGCCCCAGGGCCCGCTGGCACTGGTTGCCGGAGACGTAGGGGCGGCCGGAGCCGAAATCGTTGACCGTGAGATGGCAGTGGTTGGCGCAGCCCCTGCACACGGTCTGGTGGGATTTATGGGTGAAGTTTTGCAGGGCCTCCGCGTCCAGCAGGGTGGAGCTTTGGCAGTCCATGGCGTAGAGGGCCGCGCCGAAGGCGCCCATCAGGGGGGCGATGGCGGGGCGGATGACTTCGCCGCCGATCTCCTGCTCCAGGGCCCTGAGCACGCCGTCGTTCATCAGGGTGCCGCCCTGGACCACGATGTGCTCGCCCAGCTCCTTGGGGGAATGGGCGCGGATGACTTTATAGATGGCGTTTTTGACCACGCTGACGGCCAGGCCCGCGGAGATGTCCTCCACGGTGGCGCCCTCTTTTTGCGACTGCTTGACCGAGGAATTCATGAACACGGTGCAGCGGGAGCCCAGGTTCACCGGGGCGGTACTGTGTAAGCCCAGCTCCGCGAATTCGGCCGCGCTGTAGCCCAGGGAGCGGGCGAAGGTCTCCAGAAAGGAGCCGCAGCCGGAGGAGCAGGCTTCGTTGAGCATGATGGAATCCACCGCGCCGCCGCGGATGCGGAAGCACTTGATGTCCTGGCCGCCGATGTCGAGGATGAAATCGACTTCGGGGCAGAAATGGCGGGCCGCCAGGAAATGGGCCATGGTCTCCACCAGGCCCTTGTCCGCCCGGAAAGCCCTGCGGATCAGCTCCTCGCCGTAGCCGGTGACCGCCGCGCCGCAAATCTGCACCCGGTCGCCGGCGAGCTTCCGTAAATCTATCAGCTCCTGCCGCACCCGGGCCACCGGGTCGCCCTTGTTGGAACCGTAGTAGGACCAGAGCAGGCTCTTGTCCTCGGAGATCAGGGCCAGCTTGGTGGTGGTGGAGCCGCAGTCGATGCCCAGCCAGGCTTTACCTTCGTAGGAGGCCAGCTCTTTCTCAGGCAGGGTGGCC
>CAMZIS010000148.1 GCA_947307285.1 uncultured Peptococcaceae bacterium
GCGGCTTCACGGCCGGAGCCGGGGCCTTTGACCAGGCACTCTACCTGACGCATACCGTGCTCCATGGCGTCCTTGGCAGCCTTGTCGGCAGCCATCTGGGCGGCGAAGGGAGTGCTTTTGCGGGAGCCCTTGAAGCCCTGAGCTCCGGCAGTGGACCAGGAGATAGCGTTACCGGCTTTGTCGGTAATGGACACGATGGTGTTATTGAAGGTGGACTGGATATGGGCCACGCCCACTTCCACGTTTTTCTTTTCTTTTCTGCGACGGGTTTGTCTGCGAGCCATGCTTTTACCTCCTCTCCCTTATTTCTTGCGCTTGGCGCTGACGGTACGCTTGGGACCCTTGCGGGTGCGGGCGTTGTTCTTGGTATTCTGACCGCGCACGGGCAGGCCGCGGCGATGACGGATACCGCGGTAGCAGCCGATCTCGGACAGGCGCTTGATGTTCAGCGCCACTTCGCGGCGAAGGTCGCCTTCCACCTGGCAGTTGTTGGCGATGATCTCGCGGATGCGGGAGGTCTCGTCTTCGGTCAGGTCTTTGACGCGGGTATCGGGGTTGATATCCGCTTCGGCGAGGATCTTCTGAGAAGTCTTGAGACCGATGCCGTAGATATAAGTCAAACCGACTTCGACTCTTTTATCGCGGGGCAGGTCTACACCAGCTATACGAGCCATTTAAACACCTCCATTTATCCTTGAACCTGTTTATGCTTGGTATTCGGGCAGATGACCATCACCTTGCCGCGTCTTTTGATGATCTTGCATTTTTCACAAATGGGCTTAACAGAAGCTCTGACTTTCATGTTAAATCCTCCTCTAAATCGTAACCCTTATTTGTATCTGTAGGTGATCCGGCCCCTCTTCAAGTCGTAAGGGCTCAGTTCAACGGTCACCTTGTCTCCGGGCAGGATACGGATATAGTTGGTGCGGATCTTGCCGGAGATGTGCGCCAGTATCCGATGCCCGTTGGCCAGTTCAACGGTGAACATCGCGTTTGGCAGCGGTTCGACCACGACGCCGTCGATTTCGATAGCATCAGCTTTAGACATGTTCAGCCCTCCTAACTTTGGGGTCCACTGTGGTCCAGTGTTCTTGCTGCGGCATTGATAGCCGCTCTGATCTCTTCGTTCGTGATGCTCCTGCCATCTTCCTTATCCAGCAGGTCAGCCGCTACCTTCCGGACAGGCTGCAGATGGCGGACGTTTTTGCGCTTCAGGTCGTTCGCCGGGCGTTTGCGCCCGTCGGCCAGCCAGACAAAACCGTCCTCGGAGTCGGCCAGGACCAGGTAATACTGACCCTTATCCCGTCCGGCCCTGGAACGAACCAGTTGTCCGCGCCAGGCGCCGCGTTTAGAGGATAGCGCGGCGTCGCGGGACTGGCTATGCAGTGTGGAACGTCGATCTCTTTTCATATCAGATAGCCACCGGCGAGATCGGGCGGCAAAGCCGGCGCCGGATCAATGCAAAACGCCACGGTGCCGTCTGAAAGCGTCAGGCCCAATCCTGGCCCAGCGCCTTGCCCAGGTCGGCCAGAACGGCGTTGATGGGCTGGTCGCCGTTGACGGTGAAGAGCTTGCCCTGCTGTTCGTAGAAACCGATCAGCGGCGCGGTCTGCGCTTCATACACGTCCAGGCGGTTGGTGACGGTCTCCAGTTTGTCATCGTCACGCTGGTACAGCTCGCCGCCGCAGGCGTCGCAGACGCCTTCCTTGGCGGGCGCGTTGTACAGCATGTGGTAGATGGCGCCGCACTTGCGGCACATGCGCCGGCCGGTGAGCCGCTCCACCAGCTTTTCCAGAGGAACGCTGATGTTCAGCACCGCGTCCAGTCCGCCCTTATCTTCCAGGAGCTTATCCAGAGCTTCGGCCTGAGCGATGGTGCGGGGGAAACCGTCCAGCAGGAAGCCGCCGCTGCAGTCGGACTGCGCGATGCGGTCCTTGATGATGCCCACGGTGACTTCGTCGGGGACCAGCTGGCCGCGGTCCATATAGCTCTTGGCTTCGATGCCCATGGCGGTGCCGTTCTTGATGGCGGCCCGGAACATGTCGCCGGTAGAGATATGGGGGACCAGCAGCTTTTTGGTAAGGACTTCAGCCTGGGTGCCTTTGCCGGCGCCGGGAGGTCCTAACAAAACTATTTTCATTTTAGCTCTCCTTTGGCTATTATTTCATGAAGCCCTGGTAATGACGCATCAACAGATGGGATTCGATCTGCTTCATGGTGTCCAGCGCCACGCCGACTGCGATCAGCAGGGAGGTGCCGCCGAAGTACAGGTTCATGCCGGAAACTGCCATCAGGATATAGGGGATCAAAGCGATGATGGTAAGGAACACGGCGCCGGAGAAGGTCAGTCGGGACAGGACCTTATCCAGATATTCGGCAGTGGGACGGCCGGGGCGCAGGCCGGGGATGAAGCCGCCGTTCTTGCGCATGTTGTCCGCCACGTCCGCAGTGTTGAAGGTGGCTGCCGTGTAGAAATAGGTGAACAGGAAGATCAGCAGGGCGTAGAGGATGATGTAGACCGGGTGGGAATAGTTGAACACACGGTCGAACCACTGTGCCGCAGCGCTGTCCTTGGCAACCAGATCCACGATGACGGAGGGGAAGGTCAGCAGGGCCATGGCGAAGATGATGGGGATGACGCCGGCCTGGTTGATCCGCATGGGGATGTGGGTGCTCTGTCCGCCGTAGACCTTGCGGCCGATGACGCGCTTGGAATACTGCACCGGGATGCGGCGCTGGGCTTCCTGCACGGCGATGATGCCGGCGATCATCAGTACGGCCACCACCAGGAAGAGCAGGATGGTGAAGATGTTGACCTCGCCGGAGACGGCGTACTGATAAAGCGTGTTCAGGCCCGAAGGCAGGCGGGAAACGATGCCGGCGAAGATGATGAGGGAAATGCCGTTGCCGATGCCGTTCTCGGTGATGGATTCACCCAGCCACATCAGGAAGGCGGTGCCGGCGGTAAGGATGATGGTGGTAACGATGATGCTCCAGGGGCCGGGGTTGAGCATGGCGCTCTGGAGATAGAAGGCCATGACCAGAGCCTGCAAAGCGCCCAGCACCACGGAACCGTAGCGGATCCACTGGGTCATCTTCTTGCGGCCCTCGTTGCCTTCTTTGGCCAGGCGTTCGAAGTAGGGCACCACCATGGTCAACAGCTGCACGATGATGGAAGCGTTGATGTAGGGGATGATGCCCATGGCGAACACGGTCAGGCTCTTGAAAGAACCGCCGGAGAGGATGTTCATCCAGGTAAACAGATCGGAGGTGAACATCGAAGCGAGCAGATCCTTGTTGATGCCGGGCACCGGGATATGGGAGCCCAGGCGGAACACGCCGATCATCAGCAGCGTGAAGAGGATCTTTTT
>CAMZIS010000149.1 GCA_947307285.1 uncultured Peptococcaceae bacterium
GGCGTGTATAAGGGCGTGCGCTACCAGAATTGCAGCATCGACCGGCTGGATTTCATCCCCCGCCTCATCGCGGAGGAATGAGCTTTCGCGCGAGTATCAGTTTTATATAGGAAAAGCGCTATGCAGAGGCAACACGTGCCTCGACATAGCGCTTTTTGCGTGCTTGAAAAAAGCGCCGGCTGTCAGCCGGCGCCTTGTCATTACAGACCGTATTTCTTTCTGAACTTGTCTACCCGGCCGCCGGATTCGACCATCAGCCGCTTGGAACCGGTGTAGAAAGGATGGCACTGGGAGCAGACTTCCACCTTGATCTCCTTCTTGGTGGAGCCGGTCTTGAACCGGTTGCCGCAGGAGCAGATGACTTCCGCCTCATAATACTTGGGATGGATACCTTCCTTCATCAAAAGCACCCCTTTCGCATTGGCCTGCGCGTCAACGTTCCCATTGTTGACACTGCCATTTATCGCCGGTCAAACGCCAGCTCGACTATAATATCACAGGCAAGACCGTTTGTAAAGCCCAAATTTTATTTTTTCACGCCTCGTTCTCTGCATCCTGCGGCGGTTTGGGCGTCTTTTTCGCTTTGCGCCGCAGGTCCTTGGAATAGCTGCCGATATCCGTGTCGGGCAGGGCGTCGCTGAGCTGGCGCAGCAGCATGCGCATGCCCACCGGGCTCTTGCCCGCGCAGAAGGGCCGCATCAGCCGCGGGTCGCAGTTGAGGTTCCGCATCTGGATCTGCCGCACCTTATATTCGCGGCAAAGGTCGATCAAAGCGTCCCGCTGGGCCGGGTCGTCGGTGAAGCCGGGCCAGGCCAGCAGGTTCAAAGCCACGGGCCGCCCCGCCTCCCGGCAGGCCCTGAGGGACGCCAGAACGTCCTCGAAGGCGTAATCTTTGGGCCGGTGATAGGCCTCGTAATCCTCCTTCACGGCGGAGAACATACTGACGCGAAGGCTGTCGATGCCGGCCTCGAGCAGGGCGCGGATAGCCCGGGTATGGCCGGCGTTGGTGTTGATGTTGATGAGGCCCCGGCGGGTCTGGCGGCGCATCTCGGCGATGGCGGCGGCGATCACCTCAAAGGCCAGGCTGGGCTCGCCCTCGCAGCCCTGGCCGAAGCTGACGATGGCGTGTTTGGCCTGCGCCAGATGGGCGGCGCCGATCTCGGCCAGCTCTTTCGCCTGGGGGCAGAAGTTTATCCTCTGCTGCGGGCTGTCGCAGCTGTCCTCCGGCTGCAAAGACAGGCAGGCCAGACATTCCGCGTTGCAGGCCGGGGAGGCGGGCAGGCCCCCTTCCCAGCGGCGGTAGAAGATGTTCTGGGCGGTGAAGCAGCCGTATTCCAGGGAGCATTTGGCCAGCTGACGGATGACCCGGTTGTCCGGGAACTCGGCCAGCCGTTTTTCCACCAGTCCTTCCAGCTCGGGCCCGTTGAAATGCCGCGGGTCCCAGCGGTCCGGCTCGTCCGTGGGCAGAGCCGCGCAGACCAGGCGGCCCTTTTCCACGCCCACCGCGGTATAGCCCAAAATGGGCAGCAGCTCCTCGGAATCGGTGGCCGCGGGGAGATACAGCCGGGTATAGCCCTGAGGCAGCAGGGCGGCCACGGCGAAGACCTTCTCCGATTTCTTTTTATATGGATTTTCGTCCAGCTGCAGATACTCCCCGCTTTCCGGGTCGAAGCCCACCGGCGCGCAGGTAGGCAGCAGGGTAAGCGTCGCCACGGGCGGCAGGGGCATCAGGTCCAGCTTGCCCGGGCGCAGCAGGGTGTCGCCGGACATGGCGGCCAGCTTCAGGGGAGGAAAATCGAACCATTGCCCGTCGGGACGGGCGAAGATGAGGTCAGCCATAACCGCTCCTTAGTCGTTGATAGGCCTATTATACCACAGGCCGGCCGCGGATAGGTATAAATAAAGCAGAATCTGGAAAGAATCCGTCAAGGCAGACCATCACGGAAAGAAAGGACGCTGACATGAAACCAGAGATATACGCAAAAGCCGCAGCCCGGCTGGGTGCCGCCCTGCTGTTGGCGGCGGCGCTGACGCTCACAGCGGCCCGGCCCGCCTGCGCCTCCGTCTATATCACCGCCGAGGGCGACACGGCAGCTCAGGTGGCCCGGCTCACCCGCTGCGACCCTTCCCTGCTGGCCGCGGTTAACGGGGTGGGGCAGGAGGAGCCTCTTCCCGCGGGTCGGCTGCTCACCCTGTGCGAGGAACCGGCCTTGCGCCACACGGTGGAGGCGGGGGACACCCTGTGGGCCCTCTCCCGGGCTTACGGCTGCGATCCGGCCCAACTCGCCGCGGTGAACGGGCTGGAACCGCCCTACCTGATCTTTCCCGGCCAAAGCCTGCTGCTGCCCCTGGCGGAGGAACAGTCCTGCCTGGCCGGGGAGACGTCGGACACGGTCCCGGTCGCGGCCGCGCTTTATGCCCCGGCGGAGCAGGCCCTGATCTGGCCGGTGGAGGGCCCGGTCAGCTCGCCCTTCGGCGAGCGGGAGGAGGGCTATCACTGGGGAGTGGATATAGCCGTGCCGCTGGAAACGCCGGTGCGGGCCGCCGCCGCAGGCACGGTGCTGGAGGCGGGCTGGAAAAACGAGGGCTACGGCTACGCGGTGCTGATCGACCACGGGGCGGGCCGGGTCACCCTCTACGGCCATTGCGACGAAGTGCTGTGCGACGCGGGCCAGTGGGTGGAGCAGGGGGAAACCGTGGCCCTTTCCGGCTCCACAGGACGCTCTACCGGGCCCCACGTCCATTTCGAGCTGCGGCAGGGCGAGGACTGGCTGGACCCGCTGGACTATCTGCCCTGAGCTGCTTTTACGGTAAATTTTGGCAAAAGCAGGGCGGCAAAACCGCCCCGCTCATATTTTGGGCCCCATCCACAAAAACTAAGCGCGCTCGGCATGGATCCGGTATCATCTATTATTTGAAGGAGGAAGCAAAGTGAAACATCCAGCATATCGCAAGGCGCGATTGGCCATCGCGCTGCTGCTGGCGGCGGCTGTCGGCCTTGCCGCCTGCGGCAGAGGAGCCGGCACTCAGGTGGCCGGCGCGGATCAGCAGGTGATCTACGGCTACGTCCTGGAGGTGAACGAACAGGCCCGCACCGTCACGGTGGACCCGGTGGAGCTGATAGCGGCCGACGACGCGCAGCGTCTGGACCGGCTGGGCCTGGAGGCGACCCTCTCCGGCCACGGCTACGCCTACAACGCCCGCCGCAATTACGTGATGTACGCCCTGGACCGGGCGGCGGAATTCGACTTCGGCGACGAGGACGCGGCGGCAGGCGGGGAAAGCGCCAATCTGACGGGCAACGGCCAGTCCGGGGACAGTGCAGCGGGCGACGGCGGCGGCCTTATGGGAGGCGGCCTTACTAGCGAC
>CAMZIS010000150.1 GCA_947307285.1 uncultured Peptococcaceae bacterium
TGCCGTACAGCTCGATCCCCGGCAGCCTGTCGGCTGCCACAGCCGCAGCCGTCAGCTCGTCATAGTCGGTATATCCCTCCCGAATATCCCCCAGATCAGCCATGAGGATGACCCGGTGGCAGCGCCCCTGCCGCAGGCATTCTTCGCTGATAGCCCGGATGACCGTGAGCTCGGAATTCAGGGAAACGTCCGCCCGGCGGACCAGCTCCGGTATCTCCGTGAGCATGGGCGGGCGGATCAGCCACTTTTCCGCCGCTACGCCGTCCAGCCGCGCCAGGTTCCGCACCCGGGAATCGCCCAGCATGGTCAGGCCTTCTTCCACCAGCACCCGGGCGATGCGGGGATCGCCGCGGAACACATTGGTCACGGCGGTGACGGAAATGCCGCGGGCGGCGCACAGGCCGCGCACGATATTGACGTTTTTACGCAGATGGCCCAGATCGACGGTGAGCAGCGGATACATGGTACGTCCTTTCCCGGAGGCCGCTGCTGCCGGCGAGGGCAACCGCAGCGTCAAAATTTGTGATAATATTACACGAAACTCCCGCCCTTGTCAACCTGGCCCCGGCCGGCGGCGGAGACGAAAAAGCTGCCCCGCTCTTCGGCGGGGCAGCTTTTGTGCAGACAATGATGCTTATGCAGCGTCAGGCTTCGATCTTCTTTTCGTCGTTCCAGAAATCGGTCTCGACTTTGACGCCGCCGTCGCGCTTGGCGTTGAACACGGGGTTCAGACCCTGGTTGCGCTGAGCGACGTAGTTGTCCAAAGCCTTGTAGGCCACGGCGCCCAAAGCGATGCAGACCGGGATGTTGATGCCGGCCAGGACGCACTGGCAGATGTCGGCGATATCCCAGGCGGTACCGAACTTGATGGTGGCGCCCAGGAAGATCAGGGCGGCGCCCACGATACGTACACCGTTCATGAAGGCCTTGGAAGGCTGATGGCCCATGAGGAAGAAGAAGCAGTTTTCGATGTAGTAGAAGTTGCCCAGCAGGGTGGTGAAAGCGAACAGCACCATGGCCACGGCGATGAAGATGGGGCCTACGCTGCCGAAGGTCTGGGACAGGGCCTGCTGGATGAAGGGAGCGCCGGCGATGTCAGCGTTGGGCTCAACGCCGGAGCACAGGCTCATGAAAGCGGTAGCGGTGCACAGCAGCAGGGTGTCGATGAAGACGGACAGCATCTGCACCAGGCCCTGCTTGGCGGGATGGGAAACGTCGGCGGAAGCGGCGGCGTTAGGAGCAGAACCGATACCGGCTTCGTTGGAGTAGAGGCCGCGCTTGAAGCCCATCATCAGGCAGGAACCCATGAAGCCGCCGAAGATGGCCTTGAAGTCGAAAGCGTCGGCGAAGATCATGCCGAACATATGGGGGATGTTGCGGATGTTGATGGCCAGAGCGATTAGAGCCAGCAACACGTAGGCGATGCCCATGATGGGGACCAGGGCGCCGGTGACCTTGACGATGCGCTTGCCGCCGCCCAGCAGGCAGTACAGAGCCAGCAGGGCGATGATGGCGCCGATGATGACCGGGGTGACGCCTTCCTTATAGAAGGAGAAGGCGGAGAAGGAAGACTGCAGGTTGTAGGAAGCCAGCATGTTGTAGCCCACGCCGTAGGTGAAGATCAGGGCGAGGCAGAAGATGACGGCCAGGGGCTTGCTGTGCAGAGCGGCCTGAATGTAGTAGGCCGGGCCGCCGTAGGAGCCGCCTTCATGGTTGCGCTTCTTGTAGACCTGAGCCAGAGTGGATTCCACGAAAGCGGAAGCGCCGCCCAGAATGGCGGTGACCCACATCCAGAACACGGCGCCGGGGCCGCCTACGCACAGAGCGGTGGACACGCCGATGATGTTGCCGGTGCCCACGCGGGAGGCGGTGGAGATCATCAGAGCGCCGAAGGAGGAGATGGCGCCTTCGGTGGCCGGTTTTTCGGAGACCACACGGATGGATTCCTTGAACAGACGGAACTGGGGGAACTTGGTCCGGATGGTGAAATAGAGGCCGCCGCAGAACAGCAGCAGGGCCAGGGGCCAGCCGGTCAGGTAAAGCAGAAAGTTATAGATAGCCATTAATAATACCTCTCGATTTTTTCGGGGTCATGCCCCATGGATAGATGAAACCTTATGTTGCGTTAAGTGCCGGGAAGCTCAGTCGTTTTCCGAATCGAACATGTGCAGATGCAGGGCGCGGGACAGATACTTCAGGGTATTGCCGCCGCCGATGCTGTTGCCCTTTTCGTCCAGGGAGGGACCGTAGGTGCCGATGCCCATCTGGTTCTCCACGCAGGACATGATGCCGCCGCCCACGCCGGATTTGGCGGGCAGGCCCACCTCCACGGCGAATTCGCCGGAGCCGTCATACATGCCGCAGGTGAACATCAGGGTCTTGACCGTGCGCACCACCTGGGCGGAGAGCAGACGCTCGCCGGTGGCCGGGGACACGCCGCCGTTGGCCAGCACCAGACCCATTCCGGCCAGGGAACGGGCGTTGACGTTCATGGAGCACAGGCGGAAATAGAGATCGCAGGCCGCCAGCGGATCGCCTTCCAGCACGTCCTTGCTCTTGAGCAGGTAAGCGATGGAACGGTTGCGGTCGCCGGTGCGCTCCTCGGAATGATATACCGACTCGTTCAGAGTGATTTCGTCATCCATGCACAGCTCCTTGGTAAAGTCGAGGATCTGCTCGAAGCTGAACTGGGGGGCCAGCAGGCTGACGACTTCGATGGCGCCGGCGTTGATCAGCGGGTTATAGGGGCGGCTGCTGGCGGTATCCAGCTTCAGGATGGAGTTGAAGGCGTCGCCGGAGGGCTCCATCATCACCTTGGAAAACACCTTGTCAAAGCCGACGTGCTGCAGGGCCACGGAAAGCGATACCACCTTGCTGATACTCTGCATGGTGAAGCGTTGCTCCACGTCGCCGTACTCCACGGTCTTGCCGTCCGTGGTCTTGATGCAAAGGCCCAGGTAAACGGGATTAGCCTTGCCCAGCTCCGGGATGTAGTCCGCGACTTTGCCGTCCATCAGGAACTGCCGTCCGTATTCCCATGCCGCCTTTGCGCTTTCTTCCAACATATTTTCACCTCACTTTCCGAAAAAGTTTTTATTATGAACAATTACTACATACCGACATAGCGATACAATATAAGTATACCAGCTCGAGATAGAAATGTCTATCAATTTTTCACGCGATCATGATAATGTTTTCTAAAAACGGCGTATAGCATTACTAATGGTCATAGAAAACCCGGTCTGCGGACAAAAACGCCGACCCGCCACAAAGGACGGGCCGGCATTTAAGAAAGAGGAGAAAATGCTTTTATGCAGCCGGGCGGTCAGCCTCGGTCAGGGTGGGAGCCT
>CAMZIS010000151.1 GCA_947307285.1 uncultured Peptococcaceae bacterium
AGGGCCCGGTCCAGCAGGGCTCCCTGTTCGTCGCATACGTCGCCCAGATAGAGGCGGTGGCTTTCCATCTCGGCCGGGGCCACGGCCCCGCGGAAAAGGCGGCCGAGCACGGCTGCGGCCTCGGGCCCGCTTATCCTGACGATGCCGATGCCGCCGCTGCCCAGAGGAGTGGCGATGGCAGCGATAGTATCATTTTGGTTCTGTGTTTCGTTCATAGTCTGAGGGCAGTCATTCTGCCGTTAGCGTTATATCGTCCATGCCCGGTGTTTCGGCAGACGCATTCATTAGTGATATAAAGTCTGTTTCACGTGAAACGTCCTGCTATCGCCTCATGGCCAGCAGGGCGATGACCGTGCCCGCGGCGCAGAGGGCGCAGCAGATCCACAGGGTGGCGGAAACGGAAAGAGCGTCGTACAGGGGACCGGCGATGAGGCTGGCCAGCACCGAGCCCACGGTGGTCATGGTGTAGGCCAGGCTCTGGGCCTTGGCCGAATCCTCGTAGGCCACGGTCTCGGTGACGTAGGGCACGATGGCCGCGGTGTAGAGGGCGAAGGACGGCGCCTGCAGCAGGAACACGGCGGCCAGCTGGGGGATGGTGGCGGCGGCGGCGATGCCCGCAGCCTTCAGGGTGAAAAAGACGAAGGAAAGGGTGAGGGCGGTGGCGGCCGCGCCGCGCTTACGGAAAATGCGCGAGTAGAGGAACATCATGGGAATCTCCACCGCGGCCATGAAGCCGTTGAGCCAGCCCATGCTGCCCTCGTCGCCGCCTAAGTTCCGCACTACGTTGATCATGAAATTGCCCGCCGCGCTGTGGGCGATGAACATGAGCACCGTGCCCAGCAAAAGCAGGCAGAAGCTGCGGTTGTTGCGGGCGAACTCCATGAGCGTCGCGCCCCGCTCCCGCTCCCGCACGGCCCGGCTCTCGGGCGCTGCTTTGTGGAAGCGGCGGAAGGTCAGGTATTGCGCCGCGGTGAGCGCCAGCCCCGCCCAGGGGATGAGCAGAGCGGAAGTCAGCTTCACCGCAAAGCCCAGGGCCACCGAGACCACCACATAGCCCAGGGAGCCGATGCCGCGGCAGAAGCCGTAGTCGATGTCCGCCCCGCCGTAGACGGCGTCGGAATAGAGCTTCAGATTCAGGGAATTAACGGAATTGCTGAAGGTCAGATAGAGCAAAAATCCCAGAGCCGACAGGGGCCCTTTATGGGGGGAGAGGATCAGCAGCAGCAGGGTCAGGGCCTGGGCCGCCAGCACGAAGGGGGCGAGCTTCGACGCCGTCAGCTCCGGCGTGCGGTCGATGCGGGAGGACAGCAGGGGCCCCAGCAGGGAGCTCATAAGGCACCCCGCGGCCATTATCAGGCCCAGCTGGCGGTTGTTGTAGCCCAAATATTGCAGGTAGACCGCGGCAAAGCTGACGGACACGCAGTAGGTGGCCCAAAAGGGCGCCTGCACCAGAGCGAAGGCCGGGGTGAGCTTTTGTGCGGAGTTTACGGGCGATGCGTTTTCGTTCATGTTCCTGAAAAACGGTCTGTCGCGGCAGGGAAGGACGGGAGTTTATTTTTTCAGCCACACCAGCAGCACGTTGATGTCGGCCGGGGACACGCCGGAGATGCGGGAGGCCTGGCCGATGCTCTGGGGCCGGTAGCGGTTGAGCTTTTGCGCCGCCTCGGCGGACAGGGCTTTGATTTGCGTGAAGTCGTAGTCCGGCGGCAGCAGCCGGTGCTCCAGGGCGCGGAAGCGTTCCACCTGGGCCAGCTGCTTTTGGATGTAGCCCGCGTACTTCACCGCCACCTCCGCCGATTCCGCGTCAGCGGGGGAAAGCTTCTCCTCCGGCGGGAAGACGGCGGCGACCTCGGCATAGCTCAGCTCCGGCCGCTGCAGGAGGGTGGCTAAGGTAAGCTCCCGGTGGGCCTCCACGCCGAGAAGCTCCAGCTCCGCCTGGCTGGGGTGGGTCTGCTCAAGGCGGCTGATTTCTTTTTCCACGGCAGCCTTGCGCTTGCGGTAGGCCGCCTCCCGTTCCTCCGAGATCAGGCCCGGATAGGCCAGCCCGCGGCCGGTGAGGCGCAGGTCCGCGTTGTCCTGCCTGAGCAGCAGCCGGTATTCGGAGCGGGAGGTGAACAGGCGGTAGGGCTCGTCCACGCCCTTGGTGATCAGGTCGTCCGCCAGCACGCCGATGTAGCTCTCCGCCCGGTCCATGAAAAAGGCGGGCAGGCCCCGCAGCTTCGCGGCGGCGTTGACGCCGGCCAGCAGGCCCTGGGCCGCGGCTTCCTCATAGCCGGAGGTGCCGTTGATCTGGCCCGCGCAATAGAGGCCGGGCAGCTCCTTCATCATCAGCCGGTTGTCCAGCTGCCGCGGGTCGATGCAGTCGTATTCGATGGCGTAGGCCGGCCGCACGATGCGGCAGTGCTCCAGACCGGGGATGGTCTGCAAGAACTGGAGCTGCACCTCCTCCGGCAGGGAGGAGCTCATGCCCTGGACGTAGTATTCGCCGCCCAGCTCGCTTTCGGGCTCCAGAAAGAGCTGGTGGGAGCTTCTGTCGGCAAAGCGCACCACCTTGTCCTCGATGGAGGGGCAGTAGCGGGGCCCCACGCCCTCGATGCGGCCGGAATACAGCGGCGCCCGGTGCAGGTTGGCCCGGATGATGGCGTGGGTGCGTTCGTTGGTGTAGGTGAGCCAGCAGGGTATCATGGGCCGGCCCCAGCCCTCCTCCGGCGTGAGATAGCTGAAATGGAGGCCGGGTTCGCCCTTCTGGATCTGCGTTTTTGAAAAATCGATGCTGCGGCGGTCGATGCGGGCCGGGGTGCCGGTCTTGAAGCGGGCCATGGCGAAGCCCTGCCCCTTGAACCATTCGCCGAGCTCGCGGGCGGCGGCGTGGCCCAGGGGGCCGGAGCTGGCCTCGTATTCGCCGATCAGTATCTTGCCGTTCATGTAGGTGCCGCTGCATACGATAAGGGCCGGGGCCCGGTAAACCGCCCCGTTGGCGCAGCGGCAGCCGCAGACGGCGCCCTGCTCCGTGAGAATCTCCGTGACCTCGCCCAGCCTGACGTCCAGGTTTTCCTGACCCTGCAGCTCCAGCAGCATCAGCCGCTGGTAGAGGGGCTTGTCTATCTGGGCCCGGAGCGCCCGCACCGCCGGCCCCTTGGAGCTGTTGAGCATGCGTATCTGGATCAGGGCCCGGTCCGTCACCCGGGCCATGGCGCCGCCCAGAGCGTCGATCTCCCGCACCAGCACGGACTTGGCCGGGCCGCCGATGGCCGGGTTGCAGGGGGCCATAGCCACGTTCTCCGGGGTCAGGGTGATGAGCAGGGTGCGGCAGCCCATG
>CAMZIS010000152.1 GCA_947307285.1 uncultured Peptococcaceae bacterium
CTACGACGACTGGTCCCGGCAGTATATGGCGGGACTGGCGGCTCTTGACCGCACTCTCGCCGCCCGCTGCGACGCGGTGGCCGAGCTTTGCGCCGGTATCCCCATAGTGTATAAAGGAAAACTCCCCTGATGCTGAACGAATATCTATCCCTTATCTCTCCTGCGGATGAAAAAGCGGCGGCTGCCTGCCGCGCCCGCTGGGACGCTTTGGCCAAGCCCCTGCATTCTCTGGGCCTGCTGGAAGACGCGATATCTAAGATAGCCGCCGTCCGGGGCAGCGCCGACGTGGCCCTGAACAAGCGGGCCGCAGTCGTGTTCTGCGCCGACAACGGCGTGGTGGCCCGGGGCGTGAGCCAGTCCGGACCGGAGGTCACCGCCACCGTGGCCCGGGAAATGGCCGCCGGCCGGGGCAATATCAACGCTTTGGGACGCTTTGCCCGGGCCGACGTTTTCCCCTTCGACGTGGGCATGGCCGAGGACGACCCCGGGGTGCCGAGCCATAAATCGGCCCGCGGCACCGCCGATTTCACCGTGGGCCCCGCCATGAGCAGGGACGAGGCGGAGGACGCCCTCTGCTTCGGCGCGGAGCTGGCTGGGAAGCTGAAAGCCCGGGGCTACGACGTCCTCGTCGGCGGCGAGATGGGCATAGGCAACACCACCACCTCCACCGCTCTGGCCTGCGTGCTGCTGGGGCGGGAGCCGGAGGAGCTCGCCGGCCGGGGCGCCGGCCTTTCCGACGCGGCCCTTTGCCGCAAGACCGAGGCCATCCGTCAGGCCATCGCCGTGAATCAGCCTGATCCCCAGGACCCGCTGGGCCTGCTGGCCGCTCTGGGCGGCTTCGATATAGCGGCCCTCACCGGCCTTTTTGTGGGCGGCGCGGCTTACCGCGTCCCTGTCATCGTGGACGGGGTCATCGCCGCCGTGGCCGCTGTGATCGCCTGCATGCTGGCCCCGGATTGCCGCGATTTCCTGCTGGCCTCCCATCTGAGCCGGGAGCCGGCCCACGCTCTGCTGCTGGACAGGCTGGGCCTTGTCCCCGTCATCCGCGGCGACCTGGCCCTGGGCGAGGGCAGCGGCGGCGTCATGCTGCTGCCCCTGCTGGACGCGGCGCTGGCCGTCTACGATCAGGGCAGCACCTTCAGCAGCTTCGGCATGGCGGCCTACACCCCGCAGGAGGAGCGCACATGAGAGCTTTACTTATCGCCTTCAGCACCTATTCCGCCCTGCCCATGCCCCAGCGGGAGTGGCGGGGGGAGGACATGGGACGGGTGCTCTGCTTCCTGCCGCTGGTGGGCCTGCTGCCGGCCCTCGTCCTGCCTCTGTGGTTCCATCTGGCCCTGAAATGGCAGCTTTCGTCTATGCTCACGGCCTGTGTGGGGACGGTCCTGCCTATTTTGCTCACCGGCGGCATCCATCTGGACGGCTTTTGCGACACCATGGACGCCCTTTCCTCTCATTTGCCGCCGGAAAGGAAGCGGGCCATTTTGCACGACCCCCGGGCCGGGGCCTTCGCCGTCATCTCCTGCGGCTGCTGGCTGCTGCTTTACGCGGGCCTGCTCAGCGAGATCGGCACCGTGCGTCAGGCTCTGGCTCTGGCGGGAGGCTTCGTGCTGTCCCGGGCCTGCTGCGCCCTGCAGGTGGCCCATTTGAAGCGTTATGACGACCAGGGCATGCTGGCCGCCTTCAGCGTGCCCATGGATAAGCGGGCGGTGACTGTGGCCGCGGCACTGGCCATTGCCGTGTCCGCCGCCTTCCTGGTGTGGGCGGACCTGCCCACGGCCCTGCTCATGCTGTTCGCGGCGTTAGCGCTCAGCTTTTATTTCCGGCACATGGTCTACGCCAAATTCGGCGGCATGAGCGGCGACCTGGCCGGCTGGTTCATCCAGAGCCTGGAGCTGCTGTTCGCTGTCGCTATCGTGATCGGAGGACGCATATGATACTGATCGTCGGCGGCTTTGCCCAGGGAAAAAGAGAATACGCGGCTTCTCGCTGGCCGGAAAAGCCTGTCGTGGCCGACCTGCAGGAGCTGCTGCGGGAGGAGACGGACGGCACGGCCTTCGCGCAAAGGCTGCTGGCGGAGCATCCCGACGCGGTGCTGATCTGCAACGAGATCGGCTGCGGCGTGGTGCCGCTCACGCCTGCGGAACGGCGCTGGCGGGAAGAGACGGGCCGCTGCCTCACGACTCTCGCCGCCGCCGCTGAGGAAGTGCACCGTGTGTGCTGCGGATTGGGGCTGAGACTGAAATGAAGATAATCCTCATACGCCACGGCCAGACCCCGTCCAACCGGGAGCGGCGCTTTTTGGGCCTGACCGACGAGCCGTTGACCGAGGAGAGCAGGGAAGAACTGGCCTCCCGCAGCTATCCGTCGGCGGAGCACCTGTTCAGCAGCCCCCTGCTGCGCTGCCGCCAGACGGCGGAGATAATCTATCCCGGCCAAAGCGTCAGCCTGGTGGAGGACCTGCGGGAGATGGATTTCGGCCTCTTCGAGGGCCGCACCAACGAGGAAATGTGCGAGGAGCCCTTTTATCGGGAATGGCTGGCCGCGGGCCGGGCCGATTTCCCCGGCGGCGAGACCATGGAGCATTTCCGTTCCCGCTGTCTCCGGGCCTTCCGCGAAACTGTGTCCCAGCTTTCCGCAAATTCCTCCGCAGCCTTTGTGGTCCACGGCGGGGTCATCATGGCCCTCATGTCCAATCTGGGCCAGGGCGAGTTCTACGACTTCCTGTGCGGCAACGGCGCGGGCTACGTCTGCGACTGGCGCGGCGGCCGGCTGACCCTGGAGGAAAAGCTGTGGCAGGACTGAGAGAGCGGCTGCATATCTCCACCATCGACGAAAACGCGGACACGCTTGCGCGAAGCCGGGGCCTTGGGCTGGAGCTGGCGGATTTCTGCGCGGCTTTGAATCTTGACCCGCCGCAGCGGAGCGCGCGGGAGGCGGCTATGGCGGAAAAGGCGCGGGGGATACCCCGCCTCACCCTGCACGCCCCCTTTTGCGAGCTCACCCCCTGCGCGGTGGACCCGATGATCGGGGAGGTCAGCCGCTTTCGCTACGAGCAGGCGGCGGAGCTGGCTTTGGCCCACGGCGTGAAGCGGCTGGTCATCCACAGCGGCTTCGTGCCCAACGTTTACTATCCCGGCTGGTATATGGAGCAAGCGCCCCGATTCTGGCGGGAATATCTTGCGACGAAGCCCGCCGATTTCGAGCTTTTGCTGGAAAACGTGCTGGACCCGGACCCCGA
>CAMZIS010000153.1 GCA_947307285.1 uncultured Peptococcaceae bacterium
GAACCGACCCAATCTTAAAAACCGCTCCCCCGGGAGCGGTTTTTCTTTTCCCCCCGTCCCTTTCTCACCATAAATATGGTATGAAAATCGGGAAAAGGTTGTTATTTAGCACATTTTATGGTATACTGCCTTAAAAATATGCGAATAGTTAACGGCGGGGGCCGTCGCGCCCCGGCCCGCCATAGCAAACTGCAAGGAGGAACGCCATGTCCCCTGCGCCCGTCAGTTTCCGCGAATACTATGATCTGCTTTCCCGCGCCGGTCTGCTGGCCCCGGACTCTGCTCACCTGCCCGAGGCCGCGGACAGGCCACTCACCGGCCTTTGCTACGATTCCCGCGCCGTCCGGGAGGGCGACCTTTTCGTCTGCAAGGGCAACGCCTTCAAGGAGGAATATCTGGATCAGGCCCTCCAAAACGGCGCCGCCGCCTATGTCAGCGAACGCGACTTCGGCCGGCCCGTGCCCTGCCTGAAGGTGAGCGACGTCCGCTTCGCCCTGGGCCTGCTGGCGGACAGATACTTCGGCCATCCTTCGGGGCGGCTCATGATCGCCGGCGTCACCGGCACCAAGGGCAAGACCACCACCTGCTTTTTCCTCAAATCCATCCTGGACTGCTGGCGGGAAGCCCAGGGCCTGCACGACGCGGGCCTGCTTTCCGGCATCGTCACCGACGACGGCGTGGAATGCGTCCCCGCCTCGCTGACCACGCCCGAATCCCCGGACCTGCAGCGGCATCTGATGAACGCGGCGGAGGCGGGCTGCGGCTTTTTGGTGCTGGAGGTGTCCAGCCAGGCTCTGGCCCACGGCCGGGTGGCCGGGGTGGAGCTGGCCTCTGCCGCCTTCCTCAACATCGGCGAGGACCACATCAGCCCCAAGGAGCATCCCGATCTGGAGGATTATTTCCGCACCAAGCTGCGCATCTTCGACCAGGCGCGGCAGGCGGTAGTCAATCTGGACGAGCCCCGCTGCGCCGAGGTGCTGCAGGCGGCGGGCCGCTGCGAAAAGACTATCACCTATTCCATGAGCGAGAAGACGGCCGATCTTTACGGCTTTGACCTGATCCACAACGGGGCCAGCATGGAGTTTTCCGTGAACATGGCGGGCCGGACGGAACGCTTCGTCCTGCCCATGGCCGGGGATTTCAACGTGTCCAACGCCCTGGCCGCCTTAGCTTTAGCCCAGACCCTGGGCGTGCCCGTGGAATACATGCGGCAGGGCCTCAGCCGCGCCAGCGTGCCCGGACGCATGGAAGTGATCAGCGAAAACGGCAAGACCGTGGTCATCGACTACGCCCACAACGGCATGAGCCTGGCCGCCCTGCTCCAGTCCGTACGGGCCGGCTATCCCCGGCAGCCCGTCACCGTGGTCTTCGGCTGCACCGGCGGCAAGGGCCTGATCCGGCGCCAGGGCATGGGCGAGGCCGCCGCCGGCTACGCGGACCGCATCATC
The DNA here is from genome assembly GCA_947307285.1 of uncultured Peptococcaceae bacterium. Lineage (GTDB taxonomy): Bacteria > Bacillota > Dehalobacteriia > UBA4068 > UBA4068 > CALXSV01. Next base: position 1,449 of record CAMZIS010000153.1, read on the forward strand.
CTCACCGAGGACGACCCGGGGCCGGAAGAGGTGGAGGCCATCTGCGCCGAGGTGGGCCGGGTCATCGCCGCCGCGGGCAAGGATTACGCGATCATCGCCGACCGGGAGGAGGCCGTGCGGCAGGCCCTCATGGATTCGCCCCGCCCCGGCGTGGTGGTGCTGGCGGGCCGGGGGCGGCAGGAATATCAGCTGCGCAAAAACGGGCCCCAGACCTTCCCCACCGACTGCGACCTGGCCCGCAAATATCTGGCCTGAAGCAGGATACAGCAAAGACCGCCTTTCACAGGCGGTCTTTTTGTTTGTGAAAAAACGGCGCGGCCCCAAAGGCCGCGCCGTTGCCACTATCTTCGCTGCGTGATGCAGACTTATTTGGCCATTTCCTCTTTGATGGCCTTGCCGATACGCTCGCAGGCAATGGTGATCTTGTCCGCGGGAGTGCCGGAGAAGTTGAGGCGGATATAGTCGAAGCCGTCTTCCGGATTGACGCAGAAGGGCTCGCCGTGGACGAAAGCGACCTTGTACTGCTCGATGCACTTTTCGGCCAGGGCCTTGGCGTCCATATGGTTGGGCAGCTTGAGCCAGATGAACATGCCGCCTTCGGCTTCCACGAACTTGCAGCCTTCGGGGAAGTACTTGCGGATGCCGGCCACCAGGGCGTCATGACGCTCGGCGTAGATGGGGGCGATCTTCTTCAGATGGCCTTCCATCAGGCCGCGGTTGAGGAACTCGGCCACGATGGCCTGAGGCAGGGTGGAGGAATGGGTGTCGCAGCCCTGCTTGATGACTTCCAGCTTCTGGGCGATCTCCACCGGGGCCACGCAGGCGCCCACGCGGATGCCGGGGGCCAGGGTCTTGGAGAAGGAGTTCATCATGATGACCTTGTCGGCCTTGTCGAACAGCTTGATGGGCGGGACCTTTTCGCCGCGGAAACGGACGTCGCCGTAGGGGTCGTCTTCCAGCACGATGAAATCGTACTCGGCGGCCAGCTCGGCGATGCGCTTGCGCCGGTCGGTGGGGATGGTGACGCCGGCGGGGTTCTGGAAGGCGGGGATGGTGTAGAGCATCTTGGGATGCAGCTCTTTAGCCTTCTTTTCCAGCTCTTCCACGATGAGGCCGTGCTCGTCGGTGGGGATGGGGACCAGCTTCACGCCGCGCTTGTTCAGCACGTTCAGGGTGCCCAGGAAGGTGGGGCTTTCCACGAAGACCACGTCGCCTTCGTCCAGCAGGATCTCGCAGGTCAGGTCGATGCCCTGGCCGGAACCGGTGAAGCAGATGACGTTGTCCAGGGTGGCCTTGACGCCCTTGGGCTCCACGATCCACTTCAGATAGGCTTCGCGCAGGGGCTTATAGCCCGGGGTCAGGCCGTAGATCAGCATATCGACGGTCTTTTCGTCGATGATGTGCTTGGTGATGTCGCGGATCTCTTCCAGCGGGAAACCTTCCTTGGCGGGAGAACCGCCGCCCAGAGAAATGATCTCGGGATCCACGCACTTTTTGAACAGGGCGCGGATGGCGCTGGGACGGGTGCGCTGGCAGCGCTTGGAGAATTGAACTGTCATGAAAACGCCTCCTTAAATTGTATAGGAACTTAAATAAAAAGCTTAAAACACAAACATTTCCCTTCTTAATATTTTCCTTTATTTGGCCGGGAAAGTCAATAGCCAATACAGAGGCTTCCATGCAAATATGTTATTTCAGCCGGCGCGCCGGTTATGAGGCGGTTTTATTATATGCCGCTGCGAGGCGGGGTTTTTGGGCATCACAGCGGGACGGGGATCATAGTGGCGAG
>CAMZIS010000154.1 GCA_947307285.1 uncultured Peptococcaceae bacterium
AAGCTTGTATACAGCGACAAAGAGGGAGCCTTCCGGCTCCCTCTTTTTTTTATGTGATCACTATAATTCCAACCGCATCAGCACCAGCTCCTGCCAGCGCCCGTCCCGGGTGCGGAAGCCTTTGGGATTGCGTCCGTATTCCCGGAAGCCGGCTTTTTCATAAAGGGCGATAGCCGCAGCGTTTTCGCTCACCGCCTCCAGCTCCAACTGGAGATAGCCTGCCTTGCGGGCGCATTCGATGCAGGCCTGCGTAAGCTGCCAGCCCATGCCTTTGCCCCAGTAGGCCCGCTCGATGCTGATGCCGAAATCGGCCCGGTGCTTCACCTTGTCCTTAGGACCGATGGGCTCGATGCCGGCCAGGCCCGCCAGATGGCCGTCCGCCACGGCGCACAGCTCCACCGCGCCGTCGCTTGCCTCCTGCCTGGCCAAAAACTCCCCTTCTCCCTCTACCGTGAACGAATTCTCGTCGGCGTAGGACAGCAGCCAGTCCGTTTCTTCATGGGTCAGCATGAAGCAGTCGTAGACCGCCTGAGCATCCTCTTTACCGGCGCTCCTGATCAGGCAGGGAGTGCCGTCTTTCAATATTACTTCTTTCTTGTAGATCATTCTTTCGCCTTCCTGTCAGATGATATCGTCAAGGCCGTAGACCAGCCCTTTTACCTCGCCCACCCGCAGCAGGGCCAGACGCACGCCGGGCCAGAAGCATTCGCGGGAGGTACATTCCTGGCGGATAGCCAGCAGCTGGCCCGGACCGCCGAAGGTGATCTCGTGCCGGGCCACCACGCCGGGCAGACGCACGCTGTGGACGCGGGCGCCCTCATATTCCCCGCCCCGGCTGCCGGCCACTTCCTCGTATTCGTCGGCCCGGCCCTGCCGGTGAGGAGTCCGGTTCGCACTTATGGCGCGGACCATGGACAGAGCCGTGCCCGAGGGCGCGTCTTTCTTTTTGTCATGGTGGGTCTCCACCAGCTCGTAATCGGGGAAATACTTGGCCGCCTCAGCCGCAAAGCGGGTCATCAGCACCGCGGAGAGGGCAAAATTGGGCGCCACTATGATCCCCGCGCCGGTCTTACGCGCCAGAGCGTCGGCCTCGTCCAGCTGGGACTCGCTCAACCCGGTGGTGCCGACCACGCAGTTTAAGCCCCGGGCAAGGGCGGTACGCACCCCCTCCCCTACCGTGTCGGGATCGGTGAAATCCAGCATCACGTCGGGCCCGGCTGCGTCGATGGCGCGTTCGAGGTCTCTTTCGATCAAAACGCCGCAGCTTTTGCCCGCGGCAAGCTCGCCCAGGTCCCGTCCCGTGTTATTGATATCCACCGCCGCCGCCAGTTCGAATCCGGGGTCAGCCAATATAAAAGCGGCCATGGCCAGGCCCATCTTGCCGGCCGCGCCGTTGAGCAATACTTTTACGGTCATGCCTTCCTCCCTGCCCGACAAAGCTCCTGCGGGCACGCCTTAAATATAGCACAAATCAGAGCCGCTCACAAGCGAAGGCGGCCGCGGCATTGCCTTTTCGCCGGATTTCCGTTACAATGGCCCTATGAACAGCTTTTTGCCGGTAAACAAACAGGATATGGAGCAGCGGGGCTGGGAGCAGGCGGACTTCGTCTATCTGCTGGCCGACGCCTACGTGGACCACCCCTCCTTCGGGGCGGCCATCATCAGCCGGGTGCTGGAAAGCCATGGCTTCAAGGTGGCCGTCATCGCCCAGCCCGACTGGAAGGACCCGGATTCCATCACGGTCTGCGGCAAGCCGCGGCTGGCCTTTTTGATCTCCGGCGGCAACATGGACCCCATGGTGAACCACTACACCGTGGCCAAAAAGCGGCGCAGCTCCGACGCCTACTCCCCCGGCGGACGCATGGGGCTCAGGCCGGACCACGCCAGCGTGGTCTATTCCAACCTGGTGCGGCGGGTCTACGGCGATATCCCCATCGTCATCGGCGGCATCGAAGCCTCCCTGAGAAGGCTGGCCCACTACGATTACTGGTCCGATTCCCTGAAGCGTTCCCTGCTGCTGGACGCCCAGGCCGATCTCATCTCCTTCGGCATGGGCGAACGCTCCGTGGTGGAGATAGCGGAAGCCCTGGACGCGGGCCTGCCCATCGACCAGATCACCTACGTGGACGGCACCGTGTATAAGACCAAGGACCCCGCCGCCGTGTTCGACGGCGTCATGTTGCCCTCCTTCGACAGCATGCGGCAAGACCGGCGGGAATACGCCAAAAGCTTTGCCCTGCAATATAGAAACAGCGACCCCGTCACCGGCAAGCGGCTGATCGAGCCCTACGGCGAGCACGAATTCGTGGTGGCTAATCCGCCGGCCCGGCCCCTTGACCGCTCCGAGCTGGACCGGGTCTACGGCCTGCCCTACTGCCGCAGCTGGCATCCCTCCTACGACGCGGCAGGCGGCGTGCCGGCCCTGGCCGAAGTGAAGTTCTCCCTCACCTCCTGCCGGGGCTGCTTCGGCAGCTGCAGTTTCTGCGCTCTTGCCTTTCACCAGGGCCGCGTGGTGCAGAGCCGCAGCCAGGAATCTCTGCTGGCGGAGGCGAAAGGATTCCTCTCTGAACCGGATTTCAAGGGCTACATCCACGACGTAGGCGGCCCCACCGCCAATTTCCGCGCTCCCGCCTGCGCCAGGCAGGCGGAAAAGGGCGCCTGCCTGGAGCGTCAATGTCTATTCCCCGCACCCTGTCCCAATCTTTCCGCCGACCACAGCGAATATATGCAGCTGCTGCGGCGGCTGCGGGAGCTGCCCGGAGTGAAAAAGGTCTTCGTCCGTTCCGGCGTGCGCTTCGATTACCTGCTGGCGGACAGGAACCACCGGGCCGTGTTGAAAGAGCTGTGCCGCCACCACATCAGCGGCCGGCTGAAAGCCGCGCCGGAGCACGTGTCGGAGCGGGTGCTGCGGCTGATGGGCAAGCCGGAGAACCGGGTCTATCAGCGCTTCCTGGCGGAATACGTCAAGGTCAACGCCGAGCTGAAACGGGATCAGTACGTGGAGCCCTATCTCATGTCCTCCCACCCCGGCTCCACGCTGGCGGAGGCCGTAGAGCTGGCCGAATACCTGCGGGACAGCCACAGCCGGCCGGAACAGGTGCAGGATTTCTATCCCACGCCATCCACCGTTTCCACCTGCATGTACTATACCGGCCTGGACCCCCGCACCATGGAGCCGGTCGCCGTCGCCCGCTCCCCTCACGAAAAGGCCATGCAGCG
>CAMZIS010000155.1 GCA_947307285.1 uncultured Peptococcaceae bacterium
CGGCCCGCCCGCAGGCGGGCGAATCCCCTCATCTCCACCAGAAAAGGATTGCTATCTTAACAAGATAGCACTCCTTTTTTGTGCCATGAAAAGCCTTGAAACAGGGGACTATAGTTCTTTATATAGTCACCTCGTCCCACAGGTTAAGTATTTCTTGTCCGGGCGGGATTCTATATTATCATAATACAGCGAGCGTTGCCCAATAAAAGGATATATGGCGGCTATTCTTCTCCCTGCAGAGGGCTGGCCAAATCGGCTGCCGCAGGGTATAATGGTTACAACGCAGAGTATCATGTCCGAACAGGAGGAACGATTCTGATGGATGAGAGGAACCAGGCCTACGCCGATAAGCTTTCCCGCATGATAAGGCTGGAGACCGTGTCCGATTACGGGCAGCCGGAAAACGAAAAATTCTCCGCCTTTCAGCGTCTGCTGGAAGAGCTGTTCCCCCATCTGTTCGCCGCCTGTTCGAAGCGGGATTTCCGCGGTTCCCTGCTGCTGCATTGGCCGGGCAGGGACAAAGACGCGGAGCCGGTGCTGTTTTTGAACCATATGGACGTGGTGGAGGCCGGTGGGGACTGGTCGCACCCTCCCTTCGCTGCGGAAAGGGCGGAGGACAAGCTGTGGGGCCGGGGCGCCCTGGACGATAAGGGCGGGCTCTGGGCCATGCTCCAGGCCGGGGACGAACTGGCAGGGGAGGACTTCATCCCTTCCCGCGATATCTATTTCATGTCCTCCTGCACGGAGGAGACCTCGGGCTGCGGCGCGGAGGCCATCGCCGCCTGGTTCGAAGAAAACGGTATAAGATTAGCCATGAGCTTCGACGAGGGCGGTATGATCATGTACGATCCCATCGGCGGCGCGGAAGGCGACTTCGCCATGATCGGGGTGGGGGAGAAGGGCTGCGCCGACCTGCGTTTCGTGGCCCGTTCCGCCGGAGGCCACGCTTCCACGCCGGATCGGGACACGCCTCTGGTGCGGCTGGGTAAATTCATGGCTGCGGCGGATAAAGGCGGTCTGTTCGACCGGGAACTGTCGGATACCACCTGCGAGATGCTGCGGCGGTTTGCCCCGTATATGGGCAAGGTGGGAATTGTCACCGGCCGTCCAAGACTGTTCGCGCCTGTGCTGAAACAGGTGCTGCCCCGTCTGTCCGGCGCGGCCGGAGCTCTGCTCCAGACCACGCTGGCCTTCACCATGGCCCGGGGTTCCGGCGGTTATAACGTGCTGCCCGAGGAGGCCTGGGTGGTGGGGAATATGCGCTATTCCCATCATCAGGGCAGGGACGGCTCCATCAGAGCCGCAAGCGAGCTGGCCCGTAGATACGATATCGAGGTCGAGGTGCTGGACGGCGGCTGCGAATCCCGGCTCACAGACTATAACAGTCCGGCCTTCCGTCTGACCGAACGGGCGGTGGCGGCCGTATTCCCCGGCGTAAAGCCCGTGCCTTATGTGATGACCGGCGCTTCCGATTCCCGTTTTCTGGACCGGGTGTGCGACCAGTGCATCCGCTTCCTGCCTTTTAAGATCGACCGGCAGCAGCTGGCCTCCATCCACGGACTGGACGAAAACGTGGATATGGATTCTCTGAGCCCGGCCGTGGATTATTACAAGTTCCTGATGCGGGAGGTGTGAAAATGAGCGAGGAAAACAAAGGCCTGAACATCAGCGCCCGCAGCTTCATCATGGCCATCATCATCATTTTTATCCTGATGCTGGCCACCTATCTGCTGACCTTTCTCATACCCGGTGGCGAATATGCCCGCACCGTGGACGAAAACGGTCATACCGTCATCGATACCGCCGCCGGCTTCAAATACGTGGACGGCGGTCTGCCCTTTTGGAAATGGCTGCTGTCGCCTCTGCTGGTGCTGGGTGCGGATGGTTCCGGCGCCCTGATCGCGGTGATCCTGTTCCTGCTGGTCATAGGCGGCGTATTCAACGCCCTGACCTGCTGCGGATTGATGAATTATATGCTGGAGCGGCTGGTGGCCCGCTTCGGCGCGGTGCGCTACCGGCTCATGGCGGCCCTGGTCCTCTTTTTCATGGCCATGGGATCACTGGTGGGGTCCTTTGAAGAGGTGGTACCGCTGGTGCCCATCGTGGTGTCGCTGGCTATCGGCCTGGGCTGGGACGCGGTGACCGGCGTGGGCATGAGCCTGCTGGCCGCGGGCTGCGGCTTTGCCGCCGGCGTGGCCAATCCCTTTACCATCGGCGTGGCGCAGACCCTGGCCGGACTGCCCATGTTCAGCGGCATCTGGCTGCGTCTGCTGGCCTTCGCCTGCATTTATGCGCTGCTGCTGCTGTTCCTGCGCACTCATGCCAAACGTACGGAGAAAGAAACGTCGGTTCAGCCCGCGGCTGAGATCAAGAGCGACGCCGATCCCCGCATGAGTCGGGCCCTGCTGCTGTTCGGTCTGATCATCGCCGCAGGCATCGCCACGGTCATCAGCTCCGGCTTCATCCCGGCCCTGCGCGACTATACCATGATCGTGGCCGTGGTCTTCCTGGTTGCCGGCGTTACGGCGACCCTGGTATCCGGCATGAGCGGCAGGGAGCTGCTGCGGAAATTCCGGGCCGGCGTGGTCGCCATAGCTCCTTCGGTGCTGATGATCCTGATGGCGGCCTCCATCAAATACACCATGGTGGAATCTCACATCCTGGACACGCTGCTCCACGGCGCGGTAGGAGCGGCGGGCTCCATGTCCCGGGCCGGCGTGATCCTGTTCATCTACCTCATCTGCCTGGTGATGAATTTCTTCATCCCTTCCGGCTCCGCCAAGGCTTTCCTGCTGATACCGCTCATCGTGCCTCTGGCTCAGATATTCGGCCTCAGCCCTCAGCTGTGCATCGTGGCCTTCGCCTTCGGCGACGGGTTCAGCAACGTGTTCTATCCCACCAATCCGGCGCTGCTCATCTCTTTGGGCCTGGCCGACGTGGGCTACGGCCAGTGGGCGAAATATTCCTGGAAATTCCAGGTCCTGAACCTGCTGCTCACTGCCGCGCTGCTTCTGTTTGGCCTGGCCGTGGGATATGCCTGAGTTTGGCTGCATCTGAGCCCGTTTTGTCCGTGATGGCAGGCGGGAGCCTGCAGCCGGCATATGCAGAAGCATGATAATAAGATACGATGACCTGTTCCCCGAAAAAGCGTAGAGCTGCCAAGACAGTACAGACTTTTACAGGGTTTTGCT
>CAMZIS010000156.1 GCA_947307285.1 uncultured Peptococcaceae bacterium
GAAATAAAACGGCTGGGCCTGACTGACGTTCGCTCCGAGGACGGCCGGGTGCGGGCCCAAGGTACGGCGGGCGATATCGCCCGGCTCAATATCAATCTGCGCAGCGGGGAACGGGTCCTGATCGAGCTGGGCTCTTTCCCGGCTGCGGATTTCGACGCCCTGTTCGAGGGCGTGCGCGCTCTGCCCTGGGAGGATTTCATCCCCTACGACGGGGCCTTCCCGGTGAAGGGTTACTGCCTCAATTCCACCCTCCATTCGGAGCCGGCCTGCCAGTCGATAATAAAAAAGGCCGTGGCGGAGCGGCTGGCCGGGACCTACGGCGGACAGACCCTGCCGGAGACCGGGGCCCTGCATCAGATCCAGTTCGCCCTGTTCAAGGACAGGGCTTCCCTGCTGCTGGATACCACGGGGCCGGCCCTGTACAAGCGGGGCTACCGCCAGGGCAGCGTGCTGGCGCCCCTGCGGGAAACTCTGGCCGCCGGCCTGGTGCAGCTCATGCGCTGGCGGGGTCAGACGCAATTCCTGGACCCCCACTGCGGTTCCGGCACCATCTGCATCGAAGCGGCTTTGATCGCCCTCAACCGGGCGCCGGGGCTGGACCGCAGCTTTGCCGCCCAGAAATGGGCCGCTCTTCCCGGCAGCGTGTGGAGCGACGCGGCGGAAGAAGCCCTGGACAGAGAGTTTTCCGGCGAATATGAGATCTGCGGCAGCGATATCGACCCCCACGCCCTGCGGGCGGCGCGGCAGAACGCGGAAGCCGCCGGTCTGGAGGACGTGATCTCCTTCCGCCGGCTGGATTCGGCACAGCTTTCCGCCACGGGCGATCCGGGTCTCATCGTCACCAACCCGCCCTACGGCGAGCGGCTGCTGGAGGAAGCGGAGGCCGCGTCGCTGATCAAAGCCTTCGGTCTGGCCTGCGCCAAGCTGCCCGCCGGCTGGAAGGTGGGGGTGATCAGCCCGGAACGGGGCTTCGAGGCCCTGTTCGGCCGCAAGGCGGACAAACGGCGCAAGCTCTATAACGGTAAAACGCCCTGCCAGTTTTATATGTTCGATCAGAACTGATCCTTTTTCTTTTTCGGGTTCTTCACCATGCCGATGAGGCCCATGAAAAAGAGGAACAGGCCCACGATGAGGATGGCCGTGAAGCCGGCCCAGGCCTCTTTGACCAGGTGGAACACGATCATCACGCCCACCACGATCAGGGCCACGCAGCCGAGGATGAAGGCCGCGGTATATAAAAAGTGTTTCATACGCACCTCCCGGGCGGGTCGCCGCCCTGTCAGTTGATAGCCCTATTATAACGCATCTGCGCCGCCGCCGAAAGAGGCAAATCCGCGGCAGCCTGATCCGAGGAAAACTATGGAAAAAGCAGCGCCCTATATCGAGCAGGCCCTCGCTTTGGGGGCGGCGGACGCGGTGCCCATCGCTGTTTCCGATATCCGCTTCGACAGCCGCACCCTGCTCAAATGCCTCTACAGCTGCCCCTACGGTCCCCGCCACACCTGCCCTACCGCCCCCGGCAGCCCCACTATGGCCCAGTACCGCGAGATGCTTTCCCGCTATTCCTGGGGCGTGCTGGTCCACGGCCACGAAAAGAAAAAGACCCTGGATATCGCCTTCGAGCTGGAACGGCGGGCCTTCGTGGACGGCTATCAGCTGGCCTGGTCCCTGTCGGGCTGCGTGAGCTGCGCCGCAGGCTGCACGCTGAAGGAAGGTAAGCCCTGCCGCTTCGTGAAAAGGGCCCGGCCCCAGCTTTACAGCGTGGGCATCGACGTGTTCGCCACGGTGCACGGCCTGGGCCTGCCCCTGCATACCCTGACCGACCCGGAGACGGAGCAGCAGAACTGGTACGGCCTGACCTTGATGGAATAGGCCGGCGGAGGAAAGATAAATGGAAAAAGCCCGAAAATACGTGGAACAGGCCCTCGCTTTGGGGGCGGCGGACGCGGTGCCCTTCGCTATCTCCGACATCCGCTTCGACAGCCGCACCCTGCTCAAATGCATGTACGGCTGCGGCGACTGGGGCCGCAACCACACCTGCCCCAGCCGGCCCGGCAACCCTACCATGGAGCAATACCGGGAGATGTTCTCCCGCTACTCCTGGGGCGTCATCGTGCACTGTCACGAAAAAGCCCTGTCCCAGAAGATATCCTTCGAGCTGGAACGGACGGCCTTTGCCGACGGCTATTACTTTGCCTTTTCCCTGTCCGACTGCGCCAGCTGCCCTGCTGGCTGCGCCGCCGAGACCGGCCAGCCCTGCCGCTTCGTGAAAACGGCCCGGCCCGCCTTCCACAGCGTGGGCATCGACGTCTTCGCCACCGTCCACGGTCTGGGCCTGCCCCTCGACACTCTGTTCGACCCGGAAACGGAGGAGCAGAACTGGTACAGCGCGGTGTTCGTGGAATGAGCGCGCCCCTGTTCATAGCCTCCGACCTGCACGGCCACACGGCCAATACCGCCTGTCTGCTGGAAGCCTGCGCCAAAGCGGGCGGCCGTCTGCTGCTCCTGGGCGACCTGCTGGGCGGCCGCCGCTCCCTGTTCGCCAAGGGCCCGTCGGTCCAGGAACAGCTGGCCGACTGCGGCCTGCCCATCCTGGCGGTGCGGGGCAACTGCGACCGGGAGTTCCCCGACTGGCTGGTGTCCTTTGCTTTCCATGACAGTCTGACCCTGGAGGAGGACGGTCATACCCTGGTCTGCACCCACGGCCACCTGTTCGGTGAAGCCTGCCCGCCCCGGCTCCCCGCAGGGGCGGTGCTGATCACCGGCCACACCCACATCCCGGCCTGGCGGGACCACGGCGGCTGGTTCTACGCCAACCCCGGCTCCCTGGGCCTGCCCCGGGGCGGCGCGCCGGCAAGCTATATAATATACGAAAAAGGCCGCTTCCGCTGGTGTGACACGGCAGGAGAGGTCTGGATGGAGAAGCAGATATGAGTATGCAGTGCGAAAGCTGTTCCTATTACGAATACGACGAGGAATACGACGAATATTATTGCAGCGTGGACCTGGACGAGGACGAGATGGCCCATTTCATCCTGGGCAAGGTGCGCCGCTGTCCCTATTACGCCTTCAACGCCGAATACCAGCTGGCAAGAAAACAATAGAGAAAAGAGAAGAAATATTAGTGAAAAGAAAAGGAGGCTTTGTTCCGATCTGGCGGAACAAAGCCTTCCGTTTTTTATAT
>CAMZIS010000157.1 GCA_947307285.1 uncultured Peptococcaceae bacterium
TACGAGATGACGAGAGGTGACTGGAGTTCAGACGTGTGCTCTTCCGATCTCTGCTACTGCTATATACGCCGGAATGGGAAAATAAAAAAGACTTTTTCCGCGGCGTATAAGAAAAAGAAACAAGCGAAAGAGAGAGGACAGTAATTATGAAAATAGAGATAAACCGGGACGATCTGGTCTACGCCGTCAGCGCCGTGGAACGGGCGGTCAGCGCCAAAAACACCATCCCCGCCCTGGGCGGCGTGCTGATCAGCGCCAAGGACGACCGCATCAGCTTCCGCGCCACCGACCTGGAGCTGGCCATGGAATGCGTGGTTCCCGGCCGGGTGCTGGAAAGCGGCGAAGTGGTGACTCTGGGCCGCCGCTTTTCCGCCATCGTGCGTCTGCTGCCCGCGGGCGACGTCACTATTTCCGGCGACGCTCTCCATCTGGAGCTGGAATATGCCGGCGGCCATCAGGCCCTGCCCTGCCTGCCGGCGGAGGAATTTCCCCTGCTGCCCCAGGCGGAAGGGGAGATCCAGGGCTCCATCCCGGTCAAAGAATTCCGCCGTCTGGTGCGGGAGACCGGCATCGCCGCCGCCTCCGACGAGGTGCGGCCCATCTTTTCCGGCATCCTGACCGAGCTGGCCCCGGGCGAGATCACCATGGTGGCCACGGATACTCACCGCCTGACCTGCGGCAAAGGCGCCTGGCAGGGCACGGGCAAGGGCACTTTGCTCATCCCCAACCGCACCATGCAGGAAGTGGCGCGGCTGGCCGTGAACGAGGACGACAACATCATCATCACCGGCGGCCGCTCTCAGGTCTTTTTCTCCTTCGCCAACCTCACCTTCACCTCCCGCCTCATCATGGGCCAGTTCCCCAACTATCGGGACGTGATCCCGGCGGAGGATTCCTTCCCCATCCGTCTTTTTGTTGACCGGGCCCAGCTCACCCAGGCTTTGGAACGCGCCAGCCTTGTTTCACGTGAAACGGGCCGGGGCCGGGGCAGCGTGGTCCGCTTCGACGTGGGCGAGAACGAGCTGGTGCTTTCCGCCGAGGTGCCGGACGAGGGCACCATCCGCGAAAACGTGGCCTGCAGCGGCGGGGGCGGCATGCTGACCGTGAACTTCAACGCCCGCTATCTGCTGGATATGCTCAAGGCCGTGGAGGAAGACACGGTGGAGATGCGCCTGTCCGGTCCGGCCTCTCCCAGCGTGCTGCTGCCGGATATGAGCAAGGACGAAGAGGCCGGCGGCAGCTACCTCTACCTGCTGCTGCCGGTGCGGGTCAGCCGCTGACGGATCTTGCCGCGGGCGGGGAAAACTGCCGATCAAAGCTTGCAGCAGGGGTTCCGTTGAGCTGCTGACATAAGCGGACCGCGGCAGCGGGTCAGGCGTAAGCCGTGGCTCTGCGCTGTTCCTGCAACCAGAATATCTATATCCGCATCCCTCAGGCCGCCGGTCTGCCGCCGCAGGCGTTCAGTCCGGCGACCGGTCTATCCGGGACGACGCCGGATGCAGGCCCGCGCAGTTTCTTTCAGCTTCTGCTCCCTGCAGGCCTGCGCCTTCGTGCAGTACCCGACGCCGTCCCTATGTGCCGCGTCCGAAGGCCGGCCCGGGCGGCGCCGTTTCCGCAGCCGGGCAATAGCGTACGCAGACCGCGGCCTTGTGCGCAGTACCCCCGGCCGGGTCTGCCGCGAACAGACGAACCCGTCCGCGGAGCGGATCGGTGCGGCCGTCCTTTTCCGTTCATCTTTCCGCCGAGCAGCATTTATCCGCAATAATTCCACGTTATCGACATTCTATCACTAACACTGGCATATGAAGATCAACTATCTCAAGCTGGATAATTTCCGCAATTACGATTCCGCCGAGCTCTACTGGGACGAGCAGGTGAACCTGCTGCACGGCAGGAACGCTCAGGGCAAGTCCAACCTGCTGGAAGCCGTGTGCTATCTGGGCATCGCCACCTCCTTCCGGGGGGCGCCCGACCCGGAGCTGATCCGCTGGGGCGAGGATTACTTTTTCCTGGCCGGCAAGGTCACGCGGGAGGACGGCAGCCGCATCGACCTCACCGCCGCGGCCAACCGGCGCAAGCAGCGGCGCTGGCGGGTGGACGGCGAAGCACGCACCCGCCTGTCCGACGTGGTGGGACTGCTGCACACCGTGATCTTCGCGCCGGAGGACATCGGCCTGGTCAAGGAAGGGCCGGACGCGCGCCGCCGCTTCCTCAACCAGCAGCTGTCCCAGCTGGATCAGGAATACTGCCGCCTGCTCATCAGCTACAACCGGGTGCTGCGGCAGCGGAACGCCCTGCTCAAACAGTGGGAGCCGGGCCGCGAGGCGGAGAACGGATTTGAAGAGCAGCTGGCCACCTGGGACGAGCAAATGATCGAGCTTGGTTCCGCCGTGGCCCTGAGAAGGCAGCAGACGGTGAAGCAGCTGAGCGAACTGGCCTCTCAGCTGCATCGGGGCCTGTCCAAAGGGGAGGAGCTGGCTTTATCCTACGAAAATTCCTTCTCTCCCCATGAAGAATTGGCTGATCTGGACCAGTGCCGCCAGGCTTTCCGGAGCGAGCTTGCCCGGGTGGCCCGTTCGGAACAGCAGCGGGGGCTCTCTCTGGTGGGCCCCCACCGGGACGAGCTGGCCATTACCATCGACGGCCGGCCCGCCCGCAGCTTCGGTTCCCAGGGCCAGCAGCGCACGGCGGCCCTCTCCCTGAAGCTGGCCGAGCTGGAGCTGGCACGCAGTCTTCGCGGGGAATATCCGGTGCTGCTGCTGGACGACGTCCTCTCCGAGCTGGACGAGCAGCGCCGTCAGGAGATCATGCGCCTGGCCGTGGGCAAGACCCAGACCTTCATCACCGCCGTGGACGGGGACCTGCCGCCGCTGTCCTGCCGCCGCTGGCGGGTGGAAGCGGGCCGGGTTAGCAGGGAAAACTAAGGAAAATGACGTCGGACTAAGGGTCTCGGCCCTGATCTTGGCCGGGCTTTGCTGCTCCGGGTTGTCGGAAAAGGCTGCGGCCGGCTCTGACACGATTAAGGCAGAGCTGACCTTATGCCGGCGCAATATAAGGAGGCGCGGCGATGACAGCGCAGATAGCGGAAAAGTTTAAATTTGAAGGACAGGACTATCGCCTGCTCTGCGCGGGCGGGAGCGCGGACGCGGCCCAGGACGGGCTCGCCGCTGCAGGC
>CAMZIS010000158.1 GCA_947307285.1 uncultured Peptococcaceae bacterium
TCTCTGGGCCCGCTGCAAGTGAATAGCCAAATGGTCACCCTGCTGGCGCTCTCCGCGGTGCTGGTGCTCATCTCTTATCTGGGCACCCGCCATATGGAGGAGCGGCCCAGGGGATTGCAGAACCTGCTGGAAAAGGCGGTGGAGTTCCTGCTGGACTTTTTCAGCGACGTCATGGGCGAGGCGCTGGCCCGCCGCTTTTTGCCTTACCTGGGCACCATGTTCCTGCTGATCCTCTTCTGCAATTACAGCGGCATGCTGCCCCTGGCGGGCAAGCTGCCGGGTCTGGCCGCCCCCACCTCCATGCTTTCCGTCACCGCGGGATTGGCTCTGTGCACCTTCTTCGTGGTGCAGTACACCGGCGTCCACGACCACGGCCTCAAAGGCTACAGCCACCATTTCACCAGGCCCATCGCCGTGCTCTGCCCCCTGTTTTTGCTGGAGGAGATCGTCCACCCCGTGTCCCTGTCCCTGCGTCTTTTCGGCAATATCTTCGGCGAGGAAACGGTCACGGAGCAGCTGGCCGAGGTGATACCGGTCATCGCGCCCCTGGCCATGAACGTGCTCTCCCTGCTCATGGGAGCCATCCAGGCCCTGGTCTTCACTCTGCTCTCCGGCATATACATCTCCATGGCCGCCTCTGAGGGACACTGATCTTCCGGCCGCCCTTACTTCGTTTTCAGTTTCACTTTTACCATACAGACCAATCTTCACCATCTCAAGGAGGATTTTTCCATGAACACTGGTTTAATCGCCATCGCCGCCGCCATCGCCGTGGCCCTGACCGGCGCCGTCACCGCCCTCGGTCAGTCCCGCTCCAGCGCCAAGGCTTTCGAGAGCATGGCCCGTCAGCCCGAGATCACCGGCAAGCTGCAGACCGCCATGATCATCGCCCTGGCCATGATGGAGGCCCTGACCATTTACGGCCTGCTCATCGCCTTCATGCTGGTCGCCAAGATTTGAAGACCCCGTACGAAACCGGCGAAAGGAGGGTTGCCGCATGCTGGAAATAGATATAAGCACGCTCATCTTCAGCATAGTGACCTTTGTCCTGCTGGTGGTGCTGCTGCGGCGTTTCCTGTATAAGCCGGTCCTGTCCATGCTGGACCAGCGCCGGCAGGCGGTGAACGAGGCCCTGGATCAGGCCGAGCGCACCCATCTGGAAGCCAAACAGGCCGATATCCGTCTGCAGGAGCAGATAGCCGCCACCCGGGTGGAGGCGGACCGCATCCTGGCCGAGGCCAAGGCCAAGGCCGAGGAGAACGCCGCCGAAGTGCTGCGTCAGGCCAAAAGCAACGCCGAGCGCATCTCCGCCCAGGCGGCCGCCGACATCGAGCTGGAACGGGAACGGGCCCTGGCTTCCGTCCGGGAGCAGGCCGCCGATCTGGCCCTGCTGGCGGCGGAAAAGGCCCTCTCCTCGCCCTTGACCGACAGCCAGCAGCAGGCCCTGCTGGACAGCTTCGTGGAACAGGTGGGTAAGGGCTCATGCTGATCAGCACTATCGCCCGGCGTTATGCCGAGGCGCTGTACGAGGCGGCCAAAGACGTCGGACTGACCAAGGAGATCGGCGACCAGCTGGAACAGCTGCTGCGCGTGCTCAAGACCGACCGCGAGCTGGATCTGGCTTTCCGTTCGCCGGCCCTCACCGCCCACCGTCGGCGGCAGCTGCTGGAGGAATGCTTCCAGGGCGAGCTGCACCCCTTCGTGCTCAACCTGTGCCAGCTGCTGTGGACCAAGGGCCGGGAAAACTCCCTGCCCAGCGTAGTCACGGCCTACCGCCAGCAGCTGCGGCGGGACGCTGGCCTGCTCACCGCCGAAGTGATCAGCGCCGCCAACCTGACGGAGGAGCAGCTGGCTCCCCTGCGTCAGGCCCTGGAAAAACGCTTCGGCCAGCCGGTGGTCATCGAAATGAAGGTGGACCGTTCCCTGCTGGGCGGCGTGCGGGTGCGCGTGGGCAACACGGTGCTGGACGGCAGCGTCCGCGGCCATCTGCAGGCCATGCGGGAACGTATGCTCTCCGATCTGCCGCAAAGACCCGATGAAGCGGCAGGCGCGTCTGAAAAAGCTGAAATATGAGGGGCGGCAAGCCCCCGCGAGGTTTAGATTATGCCACTTAGACCGGAAGAGATCAGGGATATCCTGCGTCGAGAGATCGAAAATTACCAGGCCGAGGCCGACGTTTACGAAGCCGGCACCGTGGTCAGGGTGGGCGACGGCATCGCCTACGTTTACGGCCTGACCAACGCCATGAGCAACGAGCTGCTGGAATTCAAAGGCGGCCTCATGGGCATGGCCCTCAACCTGGAAGAGGACAGCGTGGGCTGCGTGCTGCTGGGCCCCTATTTCGGCATCCGCGAAGGCGACAAGGTGAAGCGTACCGGCCGCATCGTGGAAGTGCCCGTGGGCGAAGACCTGCTGGGCCGGGTGGTTGACCCTCTGGGCCGGCCCCTGGACGGCGGCGCCGATATCAAGGCCGCCGGGTTCCGTCCCATCGAAAACCCGGCTCCCGGCGTCATCCGCCGCCAGCCGGTGGAAACGCCGCTGCAGACCGGCATCAAGTCCATCGACGCTCTGGTGCCCATCGGCCGCGGTCAGCGCGAGCTGATCATCGGCGACCGCCAGACCGGCAAAACGGCCATCGCCGTGGACTCCATCATCAACCAGAAGGGCCAGGGCGTGATCTGCATCTACGTGGCCGTGGGCCAGAAGGCCTCCACCGTGGCCTCAGTGGTGCAGGAGCTGCGCCGGGCGGGCGCGCTGGATTATTCCATCGTGGTCTCCGCCCCGGCTTCCGAGCCGGCCTCCATGCTCTATATCGCGCCTTACGCCGGCGCGGCCATGGCCGAATACTTCATGTATTCCGGTAAAGACGTGCTCATCATCTACGACGATCTAAGCAAGCACGCCGCGGCCTACCGCGAACTGTCGCTGCTGCTGCACCGCCCGCCCGGGCGGGAGGCTTATCCCGGCGACGTGTTCTATCTCCATTCCCGCCTGCTGGAACGGGCGGCCAAGCTCAGCAAGGAGGAGGGCGGCGGCTCCATGACCGCCCTGCCCATCATCGAGACCCAGGCCGGCGACATCTCGGCCTACATCCCCACCAACGTCATCTCCATCACCGACGGCCAGATCTTCCTGGAGACCGAGCT
>CAMZIS010000159.1 GCA_947307285.1 uncultured Peptococcaceae bacterium
CGCTGTTGTCCGTTTTGCGTGACCAAAGTGTGACGCCTTTGAACCCGGTGGTACCTGACATTTATAGTAGGACCGGGATCAGGAGCCGTTTTTGTTCGACGCTTGTAAAAAAGATTTGCGTAATCAGCTGCAACATATTATAATGATATATGGTTTTCATACCAAATATTGTGCATTTAGGAGGAGAAGAAACAATGAAGAAGTTTTTGGTCCTGCTTCTGGCTCTCGCTCTGGTCTTTGCCTTTGCCGCCTGCGGCGGCGGTGGAGACGAGGGCGGCGAAGCTGCCGGCGACGGCATCAAGATCGCTGTGGTTTCCAGCCCGTCCGGTGTGGATGACGGCAACTTCAACCAGAACATTTACGAAGGCATCGTAGCTTTCTGCAATGACAACGGCAACGCCGAAGTCACTCCCGTTCAGGAGACCACCGGCGACGTGGCCGCAGCCATCCAGGCTGTTGCTGATATCGTTGCCGACTACGACGTGATCGTGTGCAACGGCTTCCAGTTTGCCGGCATCGGTACCCTGGCTGAAGAAAACCCGGATAAGACCTTCATCCTGATCGACGCTTTCCCGACCAACGCTGAAGGCGCTGAGACCGAGTATCCCAACGTCTACGCCTGCCAGTATCTTGAACAGGAAGGCGGCTTCCTGGCCGGTATCGCCGCTGCCATGAGCACCGAAAGCGGCAAGGTCGCTGTTATCAACGGCATCGCCTATCCTTCCAACGTCAACTATCAGTACGGCTTTGAAGCCGGCGTCGCCTACGCCAACGCCCACCTGGGCACTGCCGCTGAATGCGTTGAGATCGCCGCTTATGCCGGCACTGACGTGACCGGCGCCAACGTCGGCGGCAACTACATCGGCGACTTCGCTGACGAAGCTACCGGCAAGGTCGTTGCCGAGGCTCTGATCGCCCAGGGCTGCGACGTTCTGTTCGTCGCTGCCGGCGGTTCCGGCAACGGTTCTCTGACCGCCTGCAAGGAAGCCGGCGTCTACTACATCGGCTGCGACGTCGACCAGTATGACGACGGCGTCAACGGCGACTCCAACGTCATCCTGACCTCCGCTCTCAAGTGCATGGATAGCACTGTTTACTCTGTGCTGACCGATTACGCCAACGGCGAATTTGCCGGCGGCAACTTCTATCTTGACGCTACCACCGATTCCACCGGCGCGGTCGTCGAGGAAGGCCGTCAGCAGCTGTCTCCGGAGGCTATCGATGCTATCAAAGCCGCTTTCGAGGGCCTGAAGGACGGTTCCATCGTCCCGCCCGCGAACTTCAACGGTCTGACTCCGGAAGATTTCCCCGGCCTGTAATCTGTTACGCAAGTTGAAAAAGGATGCTCCGGCAACGGAGCATCCTTTTTACTCGCTGCCCACGTTGTTGGAGATAGTGTATGACAGATAACGAATACATCGTAGAGATGAAGCATATCACCAAGCGCTTCCCCGGCATAGTCGCCAATGACGACGTGTCCATATCCATTCGCCGCGGGGAGATTTTTGCGCTTTTGGGTGAGAACGGCGCCGGTAAATCGACGCTCATGAGCATGTTGTTCGGCATGTACGAGCCGGACGAAGGCGAGATTTGGATTCGGGGTGAACGGGTAAAGATCGCCTCGCCTTACCATGCCACCAAACTGAACATCGGCATGGTCCATCAGCATTTCAAGCTGGTGCAAAACTACACTATTACAGAGAATATCATTCTCGGCATCGAGCCGCAGCGCCGTCTGTTCGGACTGCTGCCTGCGGTCGACGTGAAGAATTCCGATAAAAAGATCGCCGAACTGTCCCATAAATACGGACTGGACGTCGATCCCACAAAAAAGATCGAAGATATCAACGTTTCCACTCAGCAGCGGGTGGAGATACTGAAAATGCTCTACCGCGAGGCGGAGATCCTGATTTTCGACGAGCCCACCGCCGTTTTGACGCCCCAGGAGATAGAATTCCTGCTGGATATCATACGCGAGCTGCGGGCTAACGGCAAAACGATCATCCTCATCACCCACAAACTGGAGGAGATAAAAAAAGTGGCCGACCGCTGTGCCGTGCTGTGCCGCGGCAAGCTCATAGACGTGCTGGACGTGGCCACTACCTCGACAAAGACCATGGCCAACCTGATGGTGGGCCGCGAAGTCAATTTCGTGACCGAAAAAGAGCCTGCCGATTTTAAAGACGAAGTGCTGCGGGTCGAGCACCTGGTGGTCAAAAACAAGGACGGCTTCCCCGTGGTCAACGACGTTTCCTTCCGCATTCGCGCCGGTGAGATTTTTTCCATCGCCGGCGTTTCCGGCAACGGTCAGGTTGAGGTGGCTGACGCTATCGCCGGCCTTACCGCCGTCAGTTCCGGTTCCATAAAGCTCTACGGCGAGGAGATAAGCAATAAAAGCATCCGCTACCGTACGGAAAAGGGCATTTCCTATATCCCCGAAGACAGACAGAGCTTCGGTCTGGTACTGGATTTTGATCTGGCAAACAATCTTTCTTTGAAGGAATACTATAAAGAGCCGTTTTGCGAAAAAGGCGTGCTGCGGCAAAAGGCTTTTGATGAAAAAGGTGAGAAGCTGATCGACCGGTACGATATCCGCTCCGGTCAGGGTATCCGCACCATTGTTCGCTCCATGAGCGGCGGCAATCAGCAAAAAGCCATCGTGGCCCGGGAGATCGAGCTGGCTTCCGGCCTGATGATATTCGTACAGCCTACGCGCGGGCTGGACATCGGCGCCATCGAAAACATTCACCGGCAGATTTTGGAGGAACGTGACAAGGGGCGCGCTATTTTGCTGGTTTCTCTGGAACTGGATGAGATCATGCAGCTGTCCGATACCATAGGCGTCATCTATAACGGCGAACTGCTGAAGATAGCTGACGCTTCCGAGCTCAACGCCAATCAGGTCGGTGAATACATGATGGGGGTGAGACGCCATGACGCCTAAAAAACGCCCCTTGCGCCGTATCATATTAGCCCTTTTGGGCGACGAAAAACAGCAGCGTTTTTCCATACCTATCGCAGCAATTCTGCTGTCGCTGATTTTCGGCGCCATCGTCATCCTGATAATCGGTAAAAACCCGCTTATTGCCTACAAGAGTCTGCTGCAGGGAGCAGGGTTGTGGCCGAAGGCCAATTATGCCGGCGGG
>CAMZIS010000160.1 GCA_947307285.1 uncultured Peptococcaceae bacterium
AATAGAATAAATAGAACCCCCATTTTGCCCAAAACCCTTTGGGCCCCGGCTGATCATTATAGAGCGCGATCAGCAGCAGAGCGCATGCGGCAAGAATCTGATTCTGGCTTACCCAATGCAGTTGGTGTGCGACCAAAGCCAGTCCTGTCCAGGCCAAGGCCAGCATGGAGATGCGTTCATACAAAACGTGACAGCTGAAGATCAGCAGTACACCATAGGCTCCATAGTCCATATGCAGCAGTTGCGCTATAGCAGCGGTAGCCATTACCGCCAATATGCCGCCTATGCTACTATCCCGTCCCCGATTCAGCTTGTCCCATAAGACTATCGAAAGCAGTCCCATGGACAGGGTCGAAAAGGTATTCAGATTTTTTCCGTCTAGGGCAATATAATAAGCGGCTTGTATAAGAACTGCAAATGCGGACAGCCGCAGTAAGTATTTCCACACGTTGTGTGTATGGCGATAGCCGTTGGCCAGCATGTATGCGAACAGCGGTAAGGCCAAACGGCCAACCAGTCGGAAATAAATATAGGCTGGGTTTGCCGGCGTGACCAGCAGGATGCCGATATGGTCGATCAGCATAAACAGGCAGGCCAGGCATTTGATTTGAAAAGCGTTTAATGATAAAGTTTTGCCAATAACCATACTTTTCTTTTGGAGCAGCTGACGATGAGGATCGCATTCAACTCCCGTTTTAAATACGTCCTGATGGTCTTTTTCTGTGTAATGATCTGGGGCACGGCCTATCCTGCCGTGCGTTGGCTTTCTCTGTCCGGTGTGAACGCTTATCTTATCGTTTGCATGAGAGTTCTTTTTTCTTTTTTGTTTTCCTGTTTGCTGTTGGTTTTCACCCGCACCAAAATCAACGTCAGTCAGATAAAGCGCAATTTTTGGCCCTTCGCACTTCTGGGCATTTGCGGCTCAGCCGGCTTTCTGACGCTGATGACCTTGGGCCTACAGTTCACCGAGGCCGGGAAAGGCAGCTTCCTTGTAGGTGTGAATCCGATATACATAGTGTTATTGTCGGCCCTGTTTCTTGGTGAAAGCCTTAATGTGCGTAAACTCATGGGAGTTATGGTTGCAATCGTCGGCGTTTTCTTTACACTGATCGGCAGTGATATCGTAAAGGGCGTCCCGGTAACATTCAGCAGTTCCGATTTTATCCTTATCCTGGCTGGGGTTTTATGGGCGACCTACACTTTGCTGAGCCGTAAATTCGGACACCGCCTTGATTACTTTCAGGGCCTGTTCCTGATGTTTGGTATCTCCAGCCTGGTCATACTGCCAATGTTCATAAAGCTGTGGCCTGAGTTCACCGCTTTGAGCGGTAAGCAGCTTTTCTGGGCGCTGTGGTGCGGTTTCATGCCCGGAGGCTTTGGCTATTTCCTGTGGAACAAGGGCATAAACGTGCTGGGCGCTTCCACCTGTGGCATGATAAACAGTTTTTTAGCGGTCTTTTCTACGATTTTTTCGGTCATCTTCCTCCATGAAAGTATGGTTTGGCTGCAGTTGCTGGGCGGAGCGTTGGTTGTGTTCGGCGTACTGCAGGGCATCAATAACACCTCCATGCCGGTGAATTACGAAACAGGCAGATCTGTAGATGAAGAATAAGCTGATAATCTTTGATATGGATAATACTATCCTGCAATCCCGTATCGATTTTCCTAAAATGAAGCGGGAAGTCTGGCGCATGCTGGATGATATTGGATTGCCGCAGTTCAAGTGCAAGTCTACGGCGGACAGCATAATGCACTATACGCAATCACCTTACTATGATGTCGAGATAGGTGAAGAAATGTGGCGCCGGGTGGGGGAGATAGAGGATGAAGGTCTGCTGGCTGCCGTAATGGAACCGGGGGCGGTAGAGGCACTTGATTATTTACGGAACTACGCAGAACTGGCTGTATTAACAAATAATACGGAGTTCAACCTAGACGATAATTTGGGCAGGCTGGGAATACTGTCTTATCTATCCTGCGTGGCCGGACGTGATAAAGTGGGTCGGGTATTAAAGCCGGAACCGGGCGGCATGGAGTGGGTCATGGCCCAGTATCCGCAAATACAGCGTGAAAAGGTAGCTACTGTAGGCGATGCCTGGAACGATGCTGCAGCTGCGGAAGCGGCGGGCATCGCATTCGTCGCCTATAACAGGTCGCGCCAGGAGCGTTGGGATGAACTGGGCGTTTACCCGTTGCTGCGGCTTACCCAATGGGACAGAGCAGCCTGCGACTCTTTACTGGGATTGCTGGACTGAAGTTATGGCAATGTATCGCATCAAAGAACGCCATATAGAGGACCAGGAATATGACGAGTCCAACTACTGGATGGAGATGCGCCCCAGCCAGCGGCTGTTGGCTGATCTCGAAGAGTACGCTCGTTTGAATGAACTGGCTGATGACGACGGCGCCGCTCCTTTAAAAAACCGCAATCCCTGGCGACGCAGCAAATTGATCTGGTTTTTGGCAGCCCTGGCTGTTCTTTCTTTTGTTTTCTGGTCGTTCCGCGATTATATTTTCGGCGAAAAGATGGACTTTTCGCTGATCGCCCATTCGAATCGACTGGCACAGGAGGAATCTTTAGCTGCTCTGAAAGAGGCTGTGGTATCAATAGAATGCGCCGGCCGCAGCGGGACCGGTTTCAATATCAGCCCGGACGGTTTGATCGTGACAAATGCTCACGTTGTTTCCGGCGGCGGCTATGTAACGCTGTTTTTCCCTACGGGTGAGCAACGGGTATATGTTACTCACGATGTCATGGAGATAGAAGGAGTAGATTTGGCCCTGGTGGATATTGACGGGGAGAATCTGCCATCCGTTGATATGGGGGACTATATTCCAGAAACAGATCAGAAAGTGATATTCATAGGTAATCCCTTGGGATATGACTGGACCATCTCCGAAGGAACTGTGACCGGCACGACCTATGTTGACGATACTCAGGTGATTTGTATTGATGGCCCGGTGCATCCGGGGAGCTCGGGCTCGCCAGTGTTCGACGGCGAATCCCGTGTTATCGGCGTTATATTTGCCAAGTTGACACAGGAGGACGACAAAGGACTGGCGATACCGATATCTAAGCTGACGGATCACATCAGCGAACGTTAAAACGCCTCACTATGAGGCGTTTTCGTTTAGAAGGGGAAAAA
>CAMZIS010000161.1 GCA_947307285.1 uncultured Peptococcaceae bacterium
GCAACAACTATTACAGGTATTACTGGTATTGATGGCGGCTCGCCTCTGATACGGAAAGATCCCGTCCCTTTGGGACGGGATCTTTTATTTACGTATGGTTTTTCGCTGCGGCGGCTGTTCACTCCGTCTTTTTGCCGCGGCGGGTCACCTTTTTCAGCAGGGGCCGCTTGGTCTGCATGGCTTTGGCCACGAATTCCGGGTATTTTTTGCTGTCGAAGTCGTAATGCTCCTTCAGCCTGGCTATCAGCTCCTCCTCGGTGTAGACGCGGAAGGGCTCGATGCCCGCCTCCTCGGCCGCCACCTCCAGAAAGCCCAGCATGGCGTCGTGATAGTCGCCGCGGATCTTCACCTTGCTCTCCAGCCGCGGCAGCAGGTCCTCGTTGATCTCGTGCAGGCTGGCGCTGCGGTCGAAGCTGTGCAGCAGGGCCCGCATCTGCTCCAGCAAAAAGCGGTAGGACCGGGCCTCGTCCCACTGGCTGTCGAAATAGTACTGGTCGCCTTCAAAGCCGTAGAGCAGGCGCTGGGCGTCGAAATAGCCCGCCTTCATATCGTAATCGCTCTGCTCCTCGCTGAAATTGAGCACGTTGCCCAGCTCCCGCGTGGGTTCGATGGTGTGCACGGTGGTGCCCTTGGGTATCTTGACGTTGCGTTCCAGACCGAAGCCGTTCATGCGGATGACGATGATGTTGCGGTAGCCCTGCTTCACCAGGACGTTCAGGGGCACCGCGTCCCGCACGCCGCCGTCGGTGTAACGCTTGCCGCCCAGCTTTTCGTTGCGGAACACGGGCAGATAGGCGCTGGCCAGCAGCATGTCGCGGATCTGGCCCGGCTCGGTCAGGTCCCGGGCCCTGAGCTCCAGCTCCTTACGGTCGGACAGGGAATAGGTGATGATGTAGAGCTCCCGGGCCGCGGCGCGCACCGCCTCCTCATCCACCGCTTCCTCCAGCAGACGGCGCAGGGGCCCCACGTCGAAGCCCTTGCTCTTCACCACGTCCTGCAGGGAGGCGGCGATGGCCCGCCAGCCCTCGCCTTTCAGATCGCCCTGGAACATGCGGCGCATGGTCTCGTCGTCCACGTCCATGACCTGGGAATAGCGGATGTTCCTCCAGATGTCTTTGGCCTTTTCCAGATCGTCCTGGACCATCATGGCGCCGTTCAGCGCGCCCACGGAGGTGCCGGAGACGGCGTCGAAGTCGACGCCCGCCTCGGATAGCGCCTGCCAGCAGCCTATCTCATAGGCCCCCTTGGCGCCGCCGCCCTCCAAAGCCAGGGCGTAGGTGAGAGTATTGTCTATCTTAAGTTCCATTGTTTCGGACCTCGCTTTCAAAAATAAGCTGCGGATGCCTCAGGCGACGGAGGTTTCCTCCGCCGCTTCCCGCTTGTATTCCACGATGAGCACGCCGATGAACACCACCACGATGCCGACGATCTGACGCAGGGTGATGGATTCGCCCATCAGCAAAAAGGCGGACAGGGCCACGAACACGGGCTGGGTGGCGTAGATCAGGCTGGCGTGGCTGGAGGGGATGCGCTTTTCCGCCCCGGTCTGCAATATGAAGCCGGCGCCGCCGCACATCACGGCCAGGTAGAGCAGCTGCACCCAGCCGGCGGTGCTTTGCGGCAGGATGAAGCGGCTCTCGAAGACGAAGGAGCAGATGAAGCCCAGGATCGACACGAAGAGCAGCTGCAGCGTGCCCAAAACCACCGGGTCGTTCTTATGGGCGTATTTTTCCGTATAGATCATCTGGAAGGAATAGGCGAAGGCGCTGCCCACGCAGATCAGGTCGCCGATGTTGGGCTTGACCACCCGGGAGAGGCACATCAGGCCCACGCCGGTCAGGGTCACGGCGATGCTGGCGACCAGGCGGAGGCTGGGCGCCCGGTGCTGGGTGACGCGGAGGATGACGGGGATGAACACCGAGGTCAGGCTCATCATGAAGCCGGCGTTGCTGGCGCTGGTATATTTGCAGCCCCAGACCATGAACAGGTAGGACACGAAGAGCAGCACGCCCAGGACGGCGGAATGGCGCACCGTCACCCGGTCCAGCCCGCGGTAGCGGCGGTGGAACACGGCCAGGCACACGGCGAAGCCGATGAGGAAGCGCAGGGCGATCATGTTGAACATGTCCAGCTCAGCCAGTATCTGCTTGGAGAAGACGGTCATGGCGCCCCAGATCACGGTGGCGGCCAGCATCATCAGGTCACCCAGATACAGCTCCCGTTTAACGCTCATCTTCCTGTTCCTTTCTTCCCGTTAAGTTATATCCTGTCCGGCCTGCCAGGCCGGGGCGACGCGGCGTATGGTCTGCCAGGCGGCAAGGCCCATGAGGAAGCCCGCGATGAGGCCCGTCACGATCAGCACCGGCAAATAATGCGCGATGGAGGGAGTGCCGCTGACTATGATCGCCACCAGCAGCTGAGCCGCGGGATGGATCACGCCGCCGGCCATGCTGACGCCGATGATGCTGAAGCGGCCGCTTTTCTTCAACGCCGCCATCACCAGCAGGCTGGCTGCGGCGCCGGCCAGAGAATAGAGGGCGGAGGCCGGGTTGCCGAACATGAAGGAGACCAAAGTTACCCTGAGCAGGCTCACCGCCGCGGCGGCGGGCAGGCCGAACACGTAGAGGGCGAACAGGGTGACGATGTTGGCCAGGCCCAGCTTGACGCCGGGCACGCCCAAAGAGATGGGAAAGAGGTTTTCGACGTAGGAAAAGATCGCGGCCAGGGCGATCATCACGCCGCCGAAGGCCAGGCGTTTAGCGGGAGACGGCATCGGGACCCTCCTCGCCGCTGACCGTGATGACAAGCCGCGCCGGCAGGCAGACTATGGTCTGCCGCGCCAGATGCACCCGCCCCTGCCGCATGCAGTAGCCGTCCGGGCAGTTGGCCTCGGCCATGTAGGCTTTACCTTCCCGGATCAGCAGCAGGTTGCTGTGACCCTGCCAGTCTATATGTATATCCGCGTCCTCGGACAGGGGATATTCCCCTATGACGAGACCGTTCTGGCTGACGACGATACGGGCTCCTTCTTCCTCGGGAGCTGCCGCGAAGCCCAGCAGCAGGGCGGCGGCGGTGATGAGGAAGAAGACTGCCAGCCCGATGTCCCAGGCCGT
>CAMZIS010000162.1 GCA_947307285.1 uncultured Peptococcaceae bacterium
ATGACCAGGGGGCTCCCCGCGTTTTTAAGCAGGCGCAAGTAGCCGCAGACCGCGAACAGAGCGTCCGCGTCCAGCACTGCCGGCACGGTCAGGGTGGGGATGAAATCCCGCACCAGCTGCAAAGCGTCGTCGCTGCGGCCCAGACCCGGCCCGATGAGCCAGGCGTCGGCCGGGAATTCGGCCATTTTTTTCACTTCCGCCGGGGCCACGGTGCCGGACTCGCCGTCTTTCACGTCCATGAGCATGACTTCCGGTATCTGGGCCAGCAGGGGCAGCTTGGCGGAGGAGGGCACGGCGGCGGTGACCCGGCCCGCGCCGGTCTTCATGGCGCTGCGGCAGGCCAGGATGGCCGCGCCCGGCATGGTGGAGGAGCCGGCCAGCACGGCCACGTGACCGAAGTCGCCCTTATAGGCCTCCGGGTCCCGGGCTTCCAGCCAGCGGCGGCAGAATTCCTCGTCCAGCAGCTCCCGCCGTACGGGGATGTTTTCTTCCACCTGTTCCGGCAGGGAGATGTCGGCCACCACCAGTTTGCCCACATAGGGCTGGGCCGCGGACAGGACCAGGCCCAGCTTGCAATAGCCGAAGGTCACGGTTGTATCGGCCTTCACCGCGTCGCCCAGGGGCTTGCCGCTGACCGAGGACAGGCCGGAGGGGATATCGCAGGCGATGACCGGAGTGTCGCTTTCGTTGAGCATCTGGATCACTTCCAGATTCACGCCCTGCACGTCGTCGCGGAGGCCGGTGCCGAAGATGGCGTCGATGGCCACGTCCGAGCTCCACAGAGCCATGCGGGCCACGTTGAGGCGGCGGCCTTCGCTCAGCTGCAGGCCGCTGACGCCCATGTTGCACAGGATCTGATAATTGGTCAACGCGTCGCCGCGGAAGATATCGGGATCGGTCAGAAAGTAGAGCCGCACCTCGCAGCCGCGATTATGCAGGTGACGGGCGGCCACCAGGCCGTCGCCGCCGTTGTTGCCGCCGCCGCAGAAGATAGCTGCCTTTTTGCCGGAAAGGTCCGGGCCCAGCAGCTCTTCCACCTGGGCCACCACGGCCAGGCCCGCGTTTTCCATCAGCACGATGCCGGGGATGCCGAAATCGTTGGTGGCCGTCTGGTCGGCCAGGCGCATCTCTTCAGCCGTAAGTAATCTCATAAAAAACCTCCTCAGGGAGTTGATATTCGCAGGGGATACGGTAAAATTTCCTAATTTTATAAATTTCTATATGCGGTTGTTATTTCCTGCCGCGCCGCGTCCCTTCGCCGGGGTTTGAATAAGGCGGGGCCTGATCATAACCGTAACATATATAACATTTCTGTTATATATGCATAACAATAATTATATGCTTCTCAAATAGACAGTTACCCTTTATTTAACCAACATTGTGTTATATAATGTAAATATGCAAGAATATTCAGCACTTTTTCCTACGCGGCGAAAGTGCTGTCATTATTACTAACGGAGGCTGCATATGGTTCGCAAAAATGCCAAGATACTTATCGAACAGGCCCTGATCGAACTGCTGCAGGACAACCCGCTGGACAGCATCGACGTGCAGGATATCGCCGCCGCCGCCGGACTGTCCCGTCAGACCTTCTACTACAACTTCAACAACAAGCACGACCTGTTGTGCTGGATCCTGGAGCAGGACACCAACGACGCCACCGACGCCTTCCGCCGCAGCGGCAAGATGTACGACTACATAGCCACCTGCCTCGCCATCTTCCAGGAAAAGAGCCTGCTTTACCGCAGCATTGCCGCCAGCGACGCCAAACGGCGCTCCTACGTCACCTATTTCGAAAACGGCATGGTGAACTGCGCCCGCATCGTGGAGAACCGCTCCGCCCTGGGCCGCATGAGCGCGTCGCTGTGGGATTCCCTGCATTTCTTCACCTTCGGCGCCTCCGGCATGATGCAGCGCTGGGTGGAGAACGGCATGCAGCAGACCCCGGAGCAGCTGGCAGAGGTCATCACCCGCAACATGCCGCCTTCCGTGGACCGCTATTTCCGCAGCTCCGAACGGTAATCCGTTTCACCTGTATAAACCGCTTTGCCTGTAAAAAGAGACCCGACGTTTCGGGTCTCTTTTGATTTACGCTTTGTTCTGGGCTTCCACCACCCGGTCCGCGCCGTACATCCGGCGCAGGCGGGGCTTTTCGATCTTGCCGGTGGGATTGCGGGGCACGTCGGCGAAGATGATGCGGCGGGGCCGCTTGTAGCGGGGCAGCTTCATGCAGAACTGGTCCACCTGCTCTTCGGTGAGGCTGTGGCCGTCCTTCACGCTGATGATGGCCGCGGAGATCTCGCCCAGACGGGGATCGGGCAGGCCGATGACGGCCACGTCGCGGATGTCGGGATGGGCGGAGAGGAAGTCCTCGATCTGCACCGGGTAGATGTTCTCGCCGCCGGAGATGATGACGTCCTTTTTACGGTCCACCAGGAAGATGAAGCCGTCCTCGTCCATTTGCGCCATATCGCCGGTGAGCAGCCAGCCGTCCACCAGGGTCTTGGCCGTGGCTTCCGGGTCCCGGTAATAGCAGGTCATGAGGCCGGGGCCTTTCAGGCACAGCTCGCCTACCTGGCCCTGGGGCACGTCCTTGCCTTCTTCGTCCACGATGCGGGTCTGCCAGCCGTAGCCGGCCTTGCCGATGGCGCCCACTTTGTGGATGTTCTCCACGCCCAGATGCACCGCGCCGGGGCCGATGGATTCGGACAGGCCGTAGTTGGTGTCGTATTCGTGGTTGGGGAAGACCTGCTTCCAGCGCTTGATAAGGCTCTGAGGCACGGGCTGGGCGCCGATGTGCATCAGCCGCCACTGGGAAAGCTGGTAGTCGTCGAGGTTCACTTCCCCGCTTTCGATGGCGTTCAGGATATCCTGGGCCCAGGGCACCAGCAGCCAGACGATGGTGCATTTTTCGTCGGACACGGCCTGCAGCACGTCCTTGGGCTTGGTGCCTTTGAGCAGGACGGCCTTGCCGCCCACCAGGAAGGAGCCGAACCAGTGCATCTTGGCGCCGGTGTGGTAAAGGGGCGGGATGCACAGGAAGACATCATCATGGGTCTGGCCGTGATGGGCCTGCTCCACCCGGCAGGAATGGATGAGGCTTTCGT
>CAMZIS010000163.1 GCA_947307285.1 uncultured Peptococcaceae bacterium
AGTAAATTCGATCGGGCCGGTCCGCGGCGGCGGCCGGCCCGGGTCCTCCCTTTCGGCAGCTCCGGACAGGGGCTGCTCATCCCGTCATGCCCGCATAAAAAAACAGGCTCCCGCCAGGGGAGCCTGTTTTGTCGCGGTATGCTTACGTTCAGGCGATGATCTCGTGCACCCAGCCTTCGGGTCCCTTGATGCGGCCCATCTGGATGCCGGTCAGGGTGTCGTAGAGCTTCTGCAGCACGGGGCCGAAGCTTTCCATGCCGGAGGGGAAGCGGATCTCCTTGCCGTGGTCGTCGATGCAGCCCACGGGGCAGATGACGGCGGCGGTGCCGCAGAGGCCGCATTCCACGAATTCCGGCACCTCGGAGAAGGGCACTTCCCTCTCTTCGGTCTCCAGGCCCAGCATCTCCTTGGCCACGTACATCAGGGAGCGGCGGGTGATGGAGGGCAGGATGGTGGAGGACTTGGGCGTGACCAGCTTGCCCTCTTTGGTGACGAAGACGAAGTTGGCGCCGCCGGTCTCTTCCACCTTGGTGTGGGTGGCGGAATCCAGGAACATGTTCTCGGAGAAGCCGCGGCCCTTGGCCTCGTAGGAGGCATAGAGGCTCATGGCGTAGTTCAGGCCGGCCTTGATGTGGCCGGAGCCCTTGGGCGCCGCGCGGTCATAGTCGGACACGGTGATGGTCAGGGGCTTGACGCCGCCCTTGAAGTAGGGGCCCACCGGGCAGCAGTACATACGGAATTCGTAGGTATGCGCGGCCTGGACGCCCAAAACGGGGCCGGAGCCGTAAATGAAGGGCCGGATGTAGAGGGTGGCGCCGGAGCCGAAGGGCGGCACCCAGGCGGCGTTGGCTTTGACCAGCATATCCACGGCCTCGATGAACTGCTCCTCGGGGATCCTGGGCATATGCAGGCGGTCGCAGGTGTCGGCCAGACGTTTGGCGTTCATGTCGGGACGGAAGCAGACGATGCGGCCGTCCTCGGTGGTGTAGGCCTTCAGGCCCTCAAAGCCGGTCTGGGAATACTGCAGCACGCCGGCGGATTCGCTGATGTGCACAAAGGGATCGTCGATCAGTCCGCCGGGCTGCCAGGCGCCGTCTTTCCACAGGGCGGAATAGCGTTTGTCAGTGGGCTGATAGTTGAAGCCCAAATTGGCCCAATCCAGGTTCTTCTTTTCCATAGGGGACTCCTTTCCGTTTATAGCACAAAGCTGATTTGATAAGCCGAAGCTGATATATGATTTTTTATCATATACTTTTTGCGCGTCATAGTCAAGATTCAGCACAGAAAAATTTTATCAGAAAATTCTGACTAAATCTCTTGACAAGTATATCGGGCCATAATATAATGTGCTTGCGCCGCACCCGGCTGGACTGGGGCGACAGCAGGAGGTAATTTAATATGGAACGTACCCGCATCAAGACCCGGACCCTGACCGGAGTCGCCCTTTTCACTGCCATCGTCGTGGTGCTGCAGCTGGTGGGCGCCTTCATACGGTTCGGGCCCTTTTCTATCTCCCTGGTACTGGTGCCCATCGTGGTGGGCGCCGCCCTCTACGGCCCCGCGGCCGGGGCCTGGCTGGGCCTGGTCTTCGGCCTGGTGGTGCTGCTTTCCGGCGACGCCGCCGCCTTCCTGGCGGTCAATCCCCTGGGTACCATCGTCACCGTGCTGGTGAAGGGGGCCGCCGCAGGCTTCTTTGCCGGTTGGGCCTACCGTCTGCTGGCGGACCGCCACCGCTACCTGGCGGTGATCGTGGCCGCCATCGTCTGCCCCGTGGTCAACACCGGCGTGTTCCTGCTGGGCTGCAAGCTGTTTTTCATGGAGACCATCAACGGTTGGGCCGGAGCCATGGGCTTCGACAACGTGGGCGCTTATATGATCCTGGGGCTGGTGGGCGCCAATTTCCTGGTGGAAATGGCGACGGACATCATCCTCTCCCCGGCGGTGCTGCGCCTCATCCGCATCGGCGAGGGCGGCCACTCCGGGCTGAACTGAAATCTGACGAATCGAGCAAGAAAGGGCAGGTCTGACTTATGATTTTAGCGATCGACGTGGGCAACAGCAACATCGTGCTGGGAGCCATCGAAAACGGCGAGATCAGCCGCATCATCCACATGCACACCGACGACGAGTATACGGCGGCGGAATACGGCGTCAAGCTGCGCCAGCTGCTGGAGTTCTACGACGTGGACGTGCGGGCCTTCGACGGCGCCATCATCGCCTCGGTGGTGCCGCCCATCACCGACGCCCTGAAAAAGGCCGTGAAATACCTGACCGGCCTGGACGCTCTGGTGGTGGGTCCGGGCATGAAGACCGGCATGAACGTGCGCATCGACGATCCCGGCACCCTGGCCGGAGACCTGGTGGTGGGCAGCGTGGCCGCCATGACCTGCTACGGCACGCCGGTGATCGTGCTGGACCTGGGCACAGCCACCACCATGGTGGTGGTGGACGGCAGCTCCACCTACCGCGGCGGCGCCATCATGCCCGGGGTGAAGCTGGGCCTGCAGGCCCTGTCCGCCGGCACCAGCCTGCTGCCGGACATCTCCGTCTCCGCGCCCAAAAAGGTCATCGCCACCAACACGGTGGACGCCATGCGCTCCGGCGCGGTCTATGCCACCGCCGCCATGATCGACGGCATGATCGACCGCATGGAAGAGGAGCTTGGCCGCAAGTGTCAGGTGGTGGCCACCGGCGGACTGTCCAAGGCCGTGGTGCCCTGGTGCAAACACGAGATCATCTACGACGACCGGCTGCTGCTGAAGGGCCTGTGGATCCTCTACGAGAAAAACACCAAATGACCGCCTGAGAGCGGACGCGAAAAAGCAAAGCGGGCCCCGAAGGGGGCCCGCTTTTACGGTGCGGTTGACGGAGGCGGGGAGGGGAGGTAGAATTAAGTAGGGCTTAGTGTCGCGAGGCCGGATATAAGCGTCGCTTAAATCAGCCGGGCATAAAAAAGGACCGGGCGTCGGGCCCGGCCTCTTTCAGACAGTTTGCATTTATCTTACAGAACGTTGATGATGACGGTGATGGCGGCGAAAGCGGTCAGAGCGACCAGATAAGCGATGTAGCCGATGTTCTT
>CAMZIS010000164.1 GCA_947307285.1 uncultured Peptococcaceae bacterium
TCTTCCTTTGCCTTCGCCGCCTCTTCGAGCAGGCCTTCCTTGACGATGATGGTCACCGGGATCTCGGTTTCCGGCACCCGGTCTTCCCAGTCGGAAATGACCACGGTGGCAGTGTGGGCGCCCACCGGCAGGCCGGGCTTGGGCGAAATGGTGGCCCCCATGCCGCCCACAGTGATATGAAGCATCTCATAGGCGGTGGCGTCGCCGCCGGCCATGATGAAATCCAGCTCCGTGCTGCCGGTGCTGACGGCGGTGATATCCTGATTGGGCGCGCCTTCATAGCCCTCGTACACGGTGAAGGTAAGGCTTTCCGGAGAGATGGTCCAGGCATACTCCGGGGTCTCGTCAGCCAAAGCGGCGGCGGGCAGCAGGGCCAGGGCCAAAAGCAGGACCAGAGCCAGAGCGATGACTTTAGTTTTCTGTTTCACAGTAACACCTCGCTTCTTAGTATTTGCGTTTTCCAGGGCCGACCCGGGACAAAAAGAGCGGCAACCGCTCCCCGGCGGGCTGACGGAAAACTATTAAAAAACTGACCTAAGCATAGCACAAGGGGCGGCAAATGACAATCGTTTTCCCCTCCGCCGGGGCAAAAAAGGATGGCGGCGGCAGAAAAAAGGCAGGTCCCGGCGGCCTGCCTTTTCGTTTTCGTTCAACTCAAGATGCGCGGTCTATTTTTTCAAAACAAGCTCGAATTCGTCGCCCACTTCCTGCCAGGTCACGGTATAGCCCTGGCTTTCGCCGAAGCGGGTGAGGTTTTCCACCGCGCATTTGTCGTCCACCAGCACCTGCAGCTCGGCAGGAGCGGAGGCTTTGACTTCCTTCTGTACCATGATCACGGGCATGGGGCAGGCATAGCCCCGGGCGTCGATCTGTTTCATGCGGTCTCCCCCTTCCCGGTATAAAGCAGAGAAATAACGGCCACCACCGCGAAGCCGATGATCACGGCAATCTTACCGTTTGCGGTAGGACCGGCGGCGGAGGAGGCCAGACCGAAATTGTGGCAGAAGGCGGCGCCGGCCAGCATGCCCAGGACGGTGACGGCGGAGTCGCTCTCACCCTGGCCGGTGAGGATCAGCTGCCGCAGCGGACAGCCGCCCAGCAGCACCGAGCCCCAGCCCATTAGGGCGGTGCCCAGGAAGTTCCACAGACCGTCGCTGTGGGCGATGGGTTGATCGCTAAAGCCGGGATTGAACTTGCCCAAAATGAGGTTGCCGACGAGCACGGTAAGTATGACCACGATGAAGCCGGCGATGAGGCCGAAGTCTTTGAACATCACGGCGTTGCGCACGCCGCCCACCATGCACATACGGCTGCGCTGGCAGAACACGCCTACCGCCAGACCGGCGAGGAGAGAGACGACGACGGGAGCGCGCATGCTGCCCGGCCCTTCCTCGGACAGGTGGAACAGGGCGGGCACGATGAGGAAGAGAGCAAACAGCAGGACATAGAAGACGGGAAAGGCCGCGGCCTCGGTCTTGCCCTGCTTATAGGCCCGGCCCAGGGTGAAGCCTCTGCGCAGGAAGACCACGCCCAGCAGGATGCCGCAGATGAAGCCCACCAGTCCCACCAGGGCGTTCCAGTCGCCGCCGCCCAGGCGGATGACCATACGCAGGGGACAGCCCAGGAACATCAGAGCGCCGATCATCACGAACACGCCCAGCAGGAAGCGTACAGCCGGGGAAGAGCCGCCGCGGCCTTTGAATTCACGGGTAGCCAGGGCGGCCAGCAGAGAGCCGCAGATGATGCCCACTATCTCGGGCCGGAAATACTGCACCGGGGCCGCCTGGTGCAGACCTAAGGCACCCGCCGTATCCCGCAGGAAGCAGGCGATGCAAAAGCCCATGTTGCCGGGGTTGCCCAGGGCGCCCAGGATCAGGGCGGCGATGCCGATGAGCAGGCCGGTACACAGGATGAGCCAGTTTTTGGCAAGCCAACTGTTTTTCATTTTCGGGTCTCGACCTCTTTTCTTTGACTTTAAGTCCGGTTCCTTCATATCGTTTTGTATAAGTCAATTATAATCATTGCCGCGGACATTTCCTATTCATAAAAACGGTAAAACAGGTGTTTTCTATTGGCATTTTCGATAATTGACCAAAACTGCCGTAAAAAAAAGAGGCGGGATGGCCCGCCCCCTGTAGAATTGCTGATCATTCTCTGTTGCTCAAAACGTGATCCATGAAACTGCGGGCCACTTTGGTCGGCCGTCGGTCCTTGGGCTGGATCATGTACAGGTCCCGGAAAGTGCTTTTGCCCACCAGCGGGAAGGAAAGCAGGCCCCGGGTGGAACCGGCGGCCCGGCCGGACACCACTGCACAGCCCATGCCGCAGCTGACCAGACGCAGCAGGGCTTCGCTGTTTTCGATGCGGGCCGCCACGTTGAGCTTATCGATGTCGATGCCGTTTTCGGTGAGAAAGCGCTGGCCCGCCACCTGAGTGCCGGAGCCGCCCTCCCGAAACAGCAGGGGCTCGTTTTGCAGCAGCTCGTTGCCGGCCCTCCCCTGCTCCCACAGGCGGCGGTAGCGGTCGTTGTCCGGCGTGACCAGCACCAGGGGATCGGAACAGATGCGGTCATAGCGCAGGTCCTGCTCGTTGAAGACCGCGCCCACGAAGCCCACGTGGGCCTCGCCCTGCAGCACCTGACGGTGTATCTCCTGACTGGAGCCCTGACGCAGGGTAAAGCGGCAGTCGGGACGAAGGGCGGCAAAGCCCGCCACCAGCGGGGGCAGCACGTACTGCATGGGGATGGAGGAGGCGGCCACCACCAGATCGCGGGAGGTCTGCACCTCCAGCTCCAGGGAGAGGGCGTTGCAGCTGTCCAGGATGGACTTGGCGTGTTCGTAGACGCGGCGGCCTTCGATGGTCAGTTCCAGCTGACGCTTGCCGGAGCGCACCAGCAGGGCCACGCCCAGGTCCTTTTCCAGACCGGCCACGTGTCCGCTGACCGTGCTTTGGGAAAGATAGAGCTTCTCCGCGGCGCCGGTAAAACTGCCCTGCTCCACCACGGCGCAGAAAGCTTCCAGCTGTTTTATGTTCAGAGCCTGCATAGTTCACAGTTCCCTT
>CAMZIS010000165.1 GCA_947307285.1 uncultured Peptococcaceae bacterium
CTGGACGAGCAGGAGGCAAAAGCTAAAGAGGAATACGATTCATTGATCGCCGAGGGCATGCGTGAAGCTGACGCCGACTATAACGCTGCTATGGACAGGGCGCGGCAGGACGCAGAGGCTGTGGCCAAAGAGGCGGAAAAGAATAAAGCAAAAGTGATCGACTTTATCGTGGAAAGGATCGTGGGTCCCGGTGGCAATAATTAAAATGCAAAAGGTCGCCGTCATCGGCCTGGAAAAGGCCAAAAGCGACCTTATCGCCCAACTTATGGATCTGGAAGCGGTAGAGCTTACCGATCAGACAGATAAACTGTCGGACGAAGTCTGGGCCGAAAACGTCATCCAGGACAGCGATCAGGAGCAGGTCTCCTACCTGGAGGCCAAGATCGGCCGTTCCGCTCAGGCCCTGGACGTTATCGATCAGTACGGCGGTCTGAAAAGTCCGCTCTTCAAGACCCGCAGGATCATCTCCCGCCAGGAGGCGTCTGCGATCCCCGGCCGGGAGATCGAGACCGAGGATCTGATCGCCGAGCTGATCGGCCTGAACGAGAACCTGAGAGCAAAAAGGGACGAGATCAACCGCATAGATATCGACGATCTGATGTTCCAGCCCTGGCAGGCCTATGACGTACCCCTGGACCAGTCCTCCACCGAGTCCATGACTACGGTCATGGGCGTGCTGCCTCAGGCCTTCACGGCAGACCAGGTTGAGAAAGCGATAGCCGCAGTTACCGACCTTTACGTGATGAAGCAGGTAAACGAAGACAAGGCCATGAGGTATTTAGCCATCCTGCTCCCCCGGGAATGCGAAGAACAGGCTTTGAATGAGTTGAAGGACGTGGGCTTCCAGCACTTGGACATGAGCTCCTTCCATGGCACCGTTTGCGAAAACATTGCGCGTAATAATCAAAGGAAGGAACAGCTTCAAAGCGAGATCGACAGTATCTTATCGCAGATCGTCAAGCTGGCCGAACGCAAGAACGATATCGAGGACTATCAGGACCTGCTCACCATTGAGCTTGATAAGCAGCGGACCAAGACCAAGCTGCTCAAGACCGACAAGGCCTTTTTCATGGAAGGCTGGGTGCCGGAAAAATGTGTTCCAAAGGTCCGGGAGCTGCTGGATGCCAACGGATGCTATTATGAGTTCCGCGATCCGCTGGAAGGCGAAGACGTACCGGTAGCGCTGCAAAACAAAGGCTTCTTCAAGCCTATCGAAGCGATCACCGAGATGTATTCGCTGCCCTCCTACGGCACCTTTGATCCCACCACGATCTATTCCCTGTGGTACATATGCTTCTTCGGCATGATGTTCAGCGACGCCTGTTACGGCCTGATCATGATCGCGGTCTGCGGTCTGCTGCTCAAGAAGTTCAATCTGGAAGGCACCACCTATAAGATGGTCAAGGGCTTCTTTTACTGCGGCATCTCCACTTTCTTCTGGGGCGTCATGTTCGGCGGCTGGTTCGGCAACCTGATCGAAGTCGTCTCCGAGACCTTCTTCGGCAAGACCATCTCTATCGAGCCCATCCTCTTCGATCCGCTGGACGACCCGCTGAAGCTGCTGATCATATCCTTAGGCCTGGGCGTGGCCCACATTTTCCTGGCCCTGGGCATTAAAGCCTATATCCTGCTCAAGGACGGCAAGGTCGTCGATTTCCTCTGCGACGTGGTCCTGTGGTACACCACTATCATCGGCCTCATCATGTGGCTGGGCGGCGGCGCTGTCAGCGAAAGCCTGGTAACGCCCGGGAAATGGATAGCTATCGTCTCCATCGCCGGCCT
This sequence comes from uncultured Peptococcaceae bacterium, assembly GCA_947307285.1. Classification (GTDB taxonomy): domain Bacteria; phylum Bacillota; class Dehalobacteriia; order UBA4068; family UBA4068; genus CALXSV01. Next base: position 1,783 of record CAMZIS010000165.1, read on the forward strand.
GGCTCTTACCGGCGGCCGCGACCGCAAGGGCGCGGGCAAGCTGGTGGGAGGCTTTTCCAACGTTTACAGCATCACCAGCTATCTGTCGGACATCCTGTCCTATGCCCGCATCCTGGCTTTGGGCCTGGCCACGGGAGCTATCGCCCAGGTCGTCAACACTATGGGTTCTCTGGCCGGCGGCGGCGTACAAGGCGCTATAATCTTTATCCTGGTGTTCCTTTTCGGGCACCTGCTGAATTTCGCCATCAACGCCCTGGGAGCTTTCATCCACTCCGCGCGATTGCAGTATGTGGAGTTTTTCGGCAAATTTTATGAGGACGGCGGCGAGCCCTTCGATCCTTTACGCAAGCGTACTAAATACATCAAGATAGAAAACAATTAAGTCTCAGGAGGAACGATAATGTTTACAGACGGCAACGGATTGGCTCTTATCGGAGCGGCTATCGCGGCCTGTGCCGGCTGCGGTTCGGGTATGGGCGTGGGCATCGCGGGCCAGGCGGCGGCCGGCGTCGTAGCCAACGATCCCAAAAAGTTCGGCCGGAGCTTGCTCTTGCAGGCCCTGCCCGGCACCCAGGGCATCTACGGCGTGGTCATCGCCTTCCTTATCATGGTCAAAACGGGCTTCCTCACCGGAGCCATGGGCGACCTCAGCGTGGCGCAGGGTCTGTATTATCTGGCGGCCGGCGTCCCCATCGGCGTGGTCGGTTTTGCCTCCGGCATCGGCCAGGGCAAGGCGGCCGCTTCCGCATTGCAGCTGATGGCCAAGCGTCAGGACCAGATGGCTAAAGGCATCATCTACACCGTCATGGTAGAGACCTATGCTATCTTGGCCTTTGTGGTGTCTATCCTGATCTGGCTGAGAGTTCCCGCATAACAGATACGGAGCAAATAACGCCAGACAGCCGTGGAGAGAATTATGAGTATAGATAAAATAACGTCATCCATACTGGCCGAAGCGGAAACCGCTCAGAAAGCCGCCCTTGACGAAGCCAGGCTCAAATGCGACCGCATCTTAGAAGAGGCGAAGCAAAAAGCCCGGGCCCAGGCGGAAGCCATGATCGAAAAGGGCCGCGACGAAAAGGAGAAGATCATCCTGCGCCGCAAATCAGTGGCAGCTATCGACAGCAAAAAGGTGCTTCTGGAAAAAAAGCAGGAAGTAATCGCCGACTGCTTCGACCAGGTCATTGAAAGGATCGTCTCCCTGCCTCGACGGGAATATATCGATTTTTTGGTGCGTACCGGTCTGACCTCCGATATGCCCGGCGGCGTCGTGTC
>CAMZIS010000166.1 GCA_947307285.1 uncultured Peptococcaceae bacterium
CGCGGTGTGCCTCTGGCTCATCGTATGGCTGCCAATATCAAGCTAATCGAAGGAGTGGATGTGCCGGTAGGGGAGCTGGACATCACTTTTTACCGCGACGATCTGACCCGCATAGATCGTGATCCGGTGTTGAAGTGCGCTGATGTCGGGCTGGATGTTACCGGCAAGCGAGTGGTTTTAGTGGATGATGTTCTTTATACAGGCCGCACGGCCCGTGCCGCCCTGGACGCGGTTATAGACTTGGGGCGTCCGGCAGATATCCGTCTGGCTATTTTGGTCGATCGCGGTCATCGGGAGCTGCCCATACATGCCAATTTTGTGGGCAAAAACGTCCCCACAAGTAAGCAGGAATTCATCGCAGTGCGGATGATGGAATATGACGGACGCAACTGTGTGGAGCTGTTTACCAGGGAATAAAAGCGTTTTACGTTTTGTTTATTATATTTCCAATTCTATTTTTAGGAGGTTCTTCATGTCGCAGGATACTGAAAAACTTGTCATAGGCGAAAAACCTGTCTATGACGCACGGGCTCTCGGCCCGGGCAGGATGTTTACCCTTGGTTTCCAGCATATGTTCGCCATGTTCGGCGCGACTGTGCTGGTGCCCACTCTGACAGGTCTGTCCGTGTCAGCCACATTGCTCTTTGCCGGCTTGGGCACGCTGCTGTTCCATCTGTTGACTAAGCGTAAAGTGCCTGCTTTTCTGGGCTCTTCCTTTGCTTTTCTGGCCGGTTATTTTGCCATCGCTCCCAATGGCGAACCTGAGCTTTTGCCTTACGCCTGTTTTGCCGTTGCCGCGTCCGGCATTTTGTACCTGATCCTTTCCGCCTTCATGAAGGGTTTCGGCGTGAAAGCGGTAATGAAATATTTTCCGCCGATCGTTACCGGCCCGATCATCATCGCCATCGGTCTTATCCTATCCTCATCGGCCATAAGCAACTGCGATACCAACTGGTTGATCGCTATCGTAGCCATTATCGTGGTTATAGTAGCCAATATCTGGGGCAAGGGCATGGTCAAGATCATACCCATCCTGCTGGGCGTCATCGTTTCCTATGCTCTTGCTGCTATCCTTGGTCAGGTCGACTTTTCTGCGGTTAAAGATGCCGCCTGGATCGGACTGCCTTTCAAGTGGGAGAATACAGTATTCCATCTTTTCCCCGGCGCTGACAAAGGCCTGCTGATCACCTCTTGCATAACCATCGTTCCGCTGGCCCTGGCGACAATGGTCGAACATATAGGCGATATGTGCGCCATCAGTTCTACCTGTGAGCGCAATTTCCTGGAAGATCCCGGTCTGCACCGCACGCTGATCGGCGACGGCTTTGCGACCATGCTGGCCTCCCTGTTTGGCGCTCCTGCCAACACCACTTATGGTGAGAATACCGGTGTGCTGGCTTTGACTCGTGTCTTTGATCCTCGTGTTATCCGCATTGCGGCCTGCCTGGCCATTGTGTTTTCCTTCTGCCCCAAATTCGCCGCACTCATCTCAGCCATGCCTGCTGCGACCATCGGCGGTATTTCCCTTGTGCTTTACGGTATGATCTCCGCTGTTGGTATCCGCAACGTAGTCGAAAACAAGGTGGACTTTACCAATACCCGCAACGTCATCATAGCCGCCCTCATTCTGGTGCTGGCCATCGGTATCAAGTATTACTCCGCTTCCGGCAGCATCAACTTTACAGTGGGCAGCATCACCGTGGGGCTGTCCGGTCTGGCCACTGCCGCCATCGTCGGCATCCTGCTGAATGCTATTCTTCCCGGTAAGGACTATGCCTTCGGCGAAGACCTGCAGGGCGATACTTCCGTAAACTTCCAGGTGGGCGGCAATACTAAATAAGTCGTCCGTCATAATCTCATAATAACAGCAGCGCCTTCGTATCATTGCGAAGGCGCTGTTTTTACAGATCGCGTTTTATGAACTTACCGTCCGACCAGAGCATTATCTGTCGGAATCCGATATCACGCAGGAGTTCGATCGTCTGATCGACGCCATATACTAATTGCTCTGTACAGTGGGCGTCGGTGTTTATCATCACGTTTGCGCCCAGCGACAGCAATTCCTTCAGCAAAAATGGCGAGGGATAAACGTCCAGATCGAGTTTTTTGAACAAGGGAGAAGTGTTAACTTCAAATACGGCACCGATCTTAGCCGTTCTTCGAATTGCCTCGATAGCCAGTTTTCGATAAGCGGGGTCGTCTTCACTGAACCAGTCGTTGCCGCCGTTGGTCTTCTTTATAACGTCGAAATGTCCTATTATATCCGGGCGCTGTTCTTCCGCTACTCGTACCACGTTGCCATAGTAATCGGCAATCAGAGCCATGGTATCGCCAGCAAACACTTTATCCAGGGTATGCATTATATCAGCCAGACTGCCGTCTATCGTGTGGTAGTTGCCATAATTATCACGAAGATAGTGCACTGACCCGATTATATAGTCGTAAGCGTCTCTATAGCGTACCGGGGCGAACAAATCCTGCTCCGCTCCGTAAGCGATGCGAATGCGGCCTTCATATTTCTTTCGGAGTTCAGCCAGTTTATGCAGATAGGTCGCTTCGTCCTTGATGGAATAGTCAAGATCGAATGGGGCGTAACTGTGGCAGGAAAGGCCAAAATCTGTGAAACCGGCGGAAATCGCCGCTTCGATCATTTCCTCGGCGCTGCAGCGGCCGTCGCACATATCGCAGTGGTTGTGCAGGGTAGAGGTGACGATCATTTCATGGTCTCCTGCTTCACCTTGTGATCTATAACGTGGCGCGACGACAGCTCGCGGCGGATATCGTCCGGAGTTATGCCCATGGCCACCATGAGCACCAAAAGGTGATAGGTCAGGTCGGATATCTCGTATATGGCTTCGTCACGGCTGCCTTTCATGGAGCCGATGACGACTTCCGTGCTTTCCTCGCCGACCTTTTTCAGTATTTTTTCCAAGCCCTTTTCGAACAGATAGGTGGTGTAACTGCCGCTGGGCCGTTCTTTGTCCCGCTGCTTCAGCAGTGAGTACAGACCGTTGATCGAAAATT
>CAMZIS010000167.1 GCA_947307285.1 uncultured Peptococcaceae bacterium
TCCGTATTCAAGGCGGCTGCCGCTGCTTCCAGTTGCTGTAGTTTATAAAGCTTCTTCAGCATGATCCCTCCTTGGATATTATCCTGTCCAGTCTTGCGATTTCCCGTTCCAGCACCGCCAGTCGCGCCTTAGCCAAATCTCCCCTGCCGGTTCGCAGCGTATCCGCGATCTCCTCATAGCAGCTGCGGCGAAAAGTCAGCCATTCCCTGCGCAATGCAGGCGAAACGCCGGGAGACGGGCTTCCGTAGAGCAAAGTGTCCTCGTGGAGCTCCATAGCGCCCGGCTCGGCTACGATGATATTATACCACATTTTGCCGTTTTTGGCCAAATCATCGGCTATGATGCGCCAGCCGTGAGCAGCCAGCCAGCTGCGTACCAGTTCCTGATTGCGCTGCGGCTGCAATACCAGCCTGCAAGCAGATCCAGTGACCTCCGGCTCCGACTGCAGCAGCTCGCAGATAAGTTTACCGCCCATACCGGCCAAAACGACGGTCCCCGCTTCGCCGGGCTCCAACACGGACAAACCGGAACCCAGGCGAACACTGATCTCTTTCGTTAGACCAAAATTGGAAACCACCTGCTCTGCTCGCTCAAATGGCCCTTGCGCCACGTCTGAAGCCACAGCTTTAGGACAGATACCGCTGCTTACCAGCCAGCACGGCAGGTATGCGTGATCCGTACCGATATCGGCCATAGTTTTGCCGGGCAATACCCAGCGGGCCACGGCGGCCAGTCTGTCATCCAGCTGCGGGCGCTCCATCCTTTGCCCTCCTCTATCCTGCCGTCTTAAACTAAAATCTAAGGCCGGCTCGTTCAAGCCGGCCTTAGAACAAATATGCTTATTAACCGAAATATCTCTCCAGCAGACCCTTCAGAGCCTTGCCGTGACGGGCCTCGTCGCGGGCCATCTCATGCACGGTGTCATGGATAGCGTCCAGATTCAGCTCCTTAGCCTTCTTGGCCAGAGCGGTCTTGCCGGCGGTGGCGCCGTTTTCGGCCTCAACGCGCATCTGCAGGTTCTTCTTGGTGCTGTCGGTCACCACTTCGCCCAGCAGTTCGGCAAATTTGGCGGCGTGTTCGGCTTCCTCAAAGGCGGCCTTTTCCCAATACAGACCGATCTCCGGATAGCCTTCACGGTGAGCTACGCGGGCCATAGCCAGGTACATGCCGACTTCAGTGCATTCGCCCTGGAAATTCTGACGCAGACCCATGATGATGTCTTCAGGAGCGCCCTGAGCAACGCCTACCACATGCTCGGCGGCCCAAGTCAGATCGCCTGACTGTTCAGTGAACTTGGCGGCGGGAGCGCCGCACTGAGGGCATCTTTCCGGAGGCGTATCGCCTTCATGTACGTAACCGCAGATAGAGCAGACAAATTTCTTCATGTTTATTGATCCTCCTGTTTTATATTAAATAAAATCTTAAATGCGTTCCTCAACATAGGCCACCAAATCAGCGACCGTTTCCAGAGTGCTGGCGTCGTCGATTACCAGATCGAACTCTTCTTCGATGGAAAGCATGATCTCCACCATATACAAAGAGTCGACCTGCATATCGTTAAAGCTGCTTTCCGGCGTGATATCAGCCTTGTCGATTTCCAGTTTTTCGGCGATTATCTCGGCGATCTTATCAAATACCATTTTTTCCTCCAGTTGTAAATCACTAATAGCCACAAAAGCCATCTCTCAGGCTAATAGATATTATATCATACCAAAGCAAAACATGTAAATAATAATCTTTGCGTCCGAACGGGCTTGCAGGTGCCGACAGGCGCGTTTTCCGCTATTCCAGCAGATCGACTATCCGCGTCGCTGTATCGTCGCTCCCGCCGCCCTGGACCGCAGCTGCCGCCGCACCGCGGTACAAAGCAGCTCGCTGCTGCCACAGCTCGTTCCAACGCGCTGTATCCGGGCACCAGGGACAGGCTTCTCTTTGCAGTTCTTCCTGATCCGCGGAATCCTGTTCGATCAATATCATGGCGCCGGAGGCACGCATCAGACTGATATTCAGCGGCGATAATACCACGCCGTCGCCGGTGGCCACTATAGTTCCGGCCGGCTCGGCAGCCAAAGCAGCCAGCAGGGCCGTTTCCATGCTATGGTATTGCTCTTCCCCGCCTTCCGCAACTATCTGCTCTTTGCTGCGGCCCAGGGCGCCGCATACCAGCGCGTCCAGGTCGCAGCACCCGCGGCCCAGCCGGCGCGCCGCTTCCGGTCCTGCCGCCGTTTTGCCGCAGCCGGGCATGCCGATAAGATAGATGTTAGGCCGTTCGGCACGGCAGATCCTGTCCTGACGCAGCTTGGCCGCGGCGGTATTGGCGTGAAAGATCAGCGCTGCCAGATCGGCGTTGTCCTCGTCCAGCTGTTGCTGCCAGTTAAACCACAGCTGCTTTTCCCGCTCAGCGTCAAATACGGGCAGCTCGTTGTTCCGCTTATACACGCCGACCTTGACGGCGGTATACATCCGTTTTTCCCACAGTCTCAGCAGGCCGCAATCGATCGACTCGATCTCTTCCCGCAGATCGTCCAAAGCCTGATCCATGTCAAACCTTTCTATATATCGCGCTGTTGCACGCTTGCTATTTATTTCTTTTCCAAAACGCGGCTCAGGAATTCGGCGGTGCGTGCTTCTCTAGGGCTGCCGAACACCTGGTCCGGCGTGCCCTGCTCCAGGATGACGCCTCCGTCCATAAAGAACACCCTGTCTGCCACGTCGCGGGCGAACGCCATTTCATGGGTAACGATGACCATGGTCATACCCTCGTCCGCCAGGTCGGTCATAACGTTCAGCACTTCGCCCACCATTTCCGGGTCCAGGGCTGAAGTGGGCTCGTCGAACAGCATGATCTCCGGATTCATGGCCAGGGCTCTGGCGATAGCCACGCGCTGCTTCTGACCACCGGACAGCTGCGCCGGATAAACGTGGGCTTTATCGGTCAGACCCACCTTTTCCAGCAGCTGCATGCCCAGCTCTTCCGCATCGCGCCGGGACATCTTTTTCAGCTTCATGGGCGCCA
>CAMZIS010000168.1 GCA_947307285.1 uncultured Peptococcaceae bacterium
CCTCGTACCCCTCCTCCTTCAGGGCCAGGCAGGCCTGGGTCCCCGCGTAGTCGAATTCGGCGGCCTGGCCGATGACGATGGGGCCGGAGCCGATGACCATTACTTTTTTGATATCCGTCCGTTTAGTCATACAGATATCCCTCCTTTTCTACTCCAAGCTATTATATTGCATATTTATGTAAAAATCAAGAATAAATATTCATTAGTTGTGCTGATTATTTGTCAGATAAAAATGCGGCGGCGTAATGCAGCGGCCCCCGCGCCGGCGCCTTGCGCAGTCTCATTCCCGCCCAAGCCCGCGGCACAGGGCGTCCAGGGCGGCGCGGCTGCTGACGCCGCATTTGCGGTAGATGCTCTGCTGGTGCTTTTTCAGGGTGTTGGGGCTGACGCACAGCTCTTCACTGACGGCGGCGGTGTCCTCCCCCTGCAGCAGGGCGGCCAGCACCTGAGCCTCGCGGCGGGTAAGACCGTGGGCCGCGCAAAAGGCGGGCAGCAGATCGTCCGCTGCGGCAGGGGAGGGCGCGGCGTGGAGCTCGGCGTAAAAGCGGGCCGCCAGATGGTCGGACAGGGCCTGCAGCAAAAAGACCTCATCCGCCGTGAAATCGCCCTGCTCCCTTTTGCGGTACAGCGAGAGCACGGCCAGGGACTCGCCCTGCTTCACCAGGGCCGCGTCCACGACGTAGTGCAGACCGAAGGGGGCGCAGCACTGTTGATAATAGGGGGTCTGCACCCGTTCCGCTTCCGGCAGCAGGTCGCTGGCGCGGATCACCTGGGAGCGGCTGCCGAACATGAGCCAGCGGCTGTAATCCTGCTCCTGCATGGTCATATAGACCTGCTCCACCGCCATTTCCTCCGGCCGGCACACCGGGTCGGTGAGGGTGAGCCCCGCCTCGGTGCGCTCCACCGTCATGAAGCTGGCAAAAGCGCAGGGGATCAGGGTCTGGATCAGCTCCAGCGCCTGCCGCCGCAGGGCCGGGAAGTCCGGCTCGTTGTAGATCTGATAGATCAGGCTGTTGATGCATAAAAAGTCATTCTTTTTCATAGCCGCCTCCGCGTATTTCTGGTCTATATTATACTCTTTTTTCGGCGTCAGGTCAATTTTTATACTCCATAAGGAGTATGTTTTTCCCTGTTTTTACTGCCAAAACCATCCGGCCGTGTAATGGCGCGATCCGTCTGTTCGTGCTAAAATAGCACTGTAAGGCCGAAAGGCCACGGAGGAAAATATGCTGCGTAAGCTTTTGCGTGAAATAAATAAAAAGAAGGCCCTTATCGCCCTCCTCGGCAGCGTGGTGGTGGCTTTTGCCATGTATAATATTCACGCCGCCGCCGGCCTCACCGAAGGGGGCATCCTGGGACTGACCCTGCTCATCTTCAACCTGTGGGGCCTGTCGCCGGCCATCACCAGCCTGGGCATGAACGTGCTGTGCTATATCTTCGGCTGGCGCACTCTGGGCCGGGATTTCCTGATCTATTCCTCCATCGCCACCGCCGCCTTTTCTTTGAGCTACGCCGTTTTCGAATCTTTCCCGCCCCTGTTCCCGGCCATCGCGGAGCAGCCCCTTACCGCCGCCATAGTGGGCGGTCTGCTGGTGGGGATAGGCGCTGGGCTCTGCGTGCGGGTGGAAGGCGCGGCCAGCGGCGAGGACGCCCTGGCCATGGGCATCTCCCACCGCAGCGGCATCGGCATCCAGTGGGTCTATCTGGGCATGGACCTTATCGTGATGTGCCTCTCCCTGACCTATATCCCCCTCAGGCGCATCATCTATTCTCTGCTGACCGTGGTCATCTCCGGCCAGACCGTGGGCTTCGTGCAGCGGGGAAAGGAGAGGCCCTCGCCGGAAACGCCGCAGTATGAATAAATCAAAGCGGGTCACTCAAGAAAAGAAAAACGATCAACAGCGGGTGCCTGCCCGACGATATCGGTCATAACAAGACCCGGACTGTGGTATTTGCTGCAGTTCGGGTTTTTTATGTGCTGTGAAAGGTATTTAGAAAAAATTCTAAATACTTCTTGACTTCACCGCAGTGAAGGTATATATTCTATTTAGAAATATTTCTAAATACTGATGAAAAGGAGGGGTACGAATGGCATTCGCCGAGACGTTCAAAGCATTGTCCGATCCGGTGCGGCGGCAGATACTGGAATTGCTGAAAAAGGGGCCTCTTTCTGCCGGGGATATCGGATCCCACTTTGACATGACAGGCGCGACCATCTCCTATCACCTCAAGATACTGAAGCAAGCGGATCTGATCTTTGAGAGCAGGGAAAAGAACTACATCTATTACCAGCTCAACACTACCGTGCTTGAGGAGATCATGTTATGGATAACAACGCTTAAAGGAGGCGATCCGGGTGTTGAAAGCAAATAAAAAGACCTTGATAATAACGAGTATCCTGACTGTCCTGCCGATCCTGATCGGTGTGTATTTCTGGGATAGTCTGCCGGACATGATGGCAACGCATTTCGGCATAGACAATCAGGCAGACGGGTTCAGCAGCAAAGCAGTTGCGGTTTTCGGCATACCCCTGCTGTGCCTGGCGGTGCTCTGGATAGGGGCAGTGGTCACGGCGCACGATCCGAAAAAACAGAATATCAGTCCGAAACTGTTTTCCCTCGGTCTGTGGATCGCGCCAACAGTTTCATTGATAGTTGCCGCAACTATGTATACGGTGAATCTGGGTTATACCGCTGATATCTCATTTGTCGGCGGGCTGTTTCTGGGACTGCTGCTGACCGTCGTCGGCAATTACGCGCCTAAGGCCAGGCAGAATTATACTATCGGCATCAAGCTGCCGTGGACCCTGGCCAACGAGGAAAACTGGAACCGCACCCACCGCTTCGCCGGGTACCTCTGGGTCGTCTGCGGTATTCTCATGGTCGTGCTGACCCTGTGCAAGATGACGGGATCAGGCTGGATGATCGCTGTTTTTGCCGTGGCAGTACTCCTGCCGTTCATCTATTCCTTCTGGCTCCATGCCGGCAAGGGCCTATAATAG
>CAMZIS010000169.1 GCA_947307285.1 uncultured Peptococcaceae bacterium
GTCGAAGCAGTATTCGGTGGCCAGATCCAGCAGGCGCTTGACCTGGTCGTAGATGCTCCGGACCAGCTTTTCTTTGGGCTGGCCGCCCTGCTCCCAGCGGGCAAAGACGTCCGCCAGTCTTCGCAGGATACTTTCCTCGCCCAGATCGCCGTAAAGCAGCAGGCGGCTGGTTTCGTGATGCATGGTGCTCTCTCTTTCTGCCCTTAAACTTCCAGGATGGCGCCCTTGTCGGCGGAGGTGACCAGCTTGGCGTAGCGGGCCAGATAGCCGGTCTTCACCCGCGGTTCCGGGCAGACCCAGGCTTTACGGCGGCGTTCCAGCTCTGCGTCGTCCACCAGCAGCTCGATGCGGCAGGATGCGATGTCGATGTCGATGACATCCCCTTCCTGCACCAGGGCGATGTTGCCGCCGGAGGCCGCCTCCGGGCTGACGTGGCCGATGGCCGCGCCGCGGGTGGCGCCGGAGAAACGGCCGTCGGTGATCAGGGCCACGCTTTCGCCCAGACCCATGCCGACGATGGCGGAGGTGGGGTTGAGCATCTCCCGCATGCCGGGGCCGCCCTTGGGCCCTTCGTAGCGGATGACCACCACGTCGCCGGGGTTGATCTTCTTGCCGTAGATGGCTTCGATGGCCTCGTCCTCGGAATCGAAGACCCGGGCCGGGCCTTGGTGCTGCATCATCTGAGGCGCCACCGCGGACTGCTTGACCACGCAGCCGTCGGGAGCCAGATTGCCCCGGAGCACGGCGATGCCGCCGTTTGCGGAATAAGGATCGTCGATGGGACGGATGATGCTGTGGTCGCGATTGACCGCGGCAGCCAGCCGTTCCGCCAGAGAAGTGCCTTCCACCGTCAGCACCGAGGTGTCCAGCAGGCCCTTTTTGGTCAGCTCCCGCATGACGGCGGACACGCCGCCGGCCCGGTCCAGGTCCTCCATGAAGGTGTCGCCGGCCGGAGCCAGATGGCACAGGTTGGGCGTATGGGCGCTGATGTCGTTGGCGGCCTGCAGGTCGATGGTCAAGCCCGCTTCGTGGGCGATGGCCGGCAGGTGCAGCATGGTATTGGTGGAGCAGCCCAGAGCCATGTCCACGGTCTCCGCGTTGTGGAAGGCGGCAGCTGTCATGATGTCCAGGGGCTTGATATCTTTCTTTATCAGCTCCATGATCTGCATGCCGGTCTTTTTGGCCAGCCGCAGCCGGGCGGAATAAGGCGCCGGGATGGTGCCGTTGCCGGGCAGGGCCATGCCGATGGCCTCGGTCAGGCAGTTCATGGAATTGGCGGTGTACATGCCGGAGCAGGAGCCGCAGGAGGGGCAGGCGTTCTCTTCATAATCCTCGAGCCCGCTCTCGTCGATGGTACCGGCCTGATAAGCGCCGACCGCCTCGAACATGTGGCTGAGGCAGGTGCGGCGGCCGTCGGACAGGTGGCCCGCCAGCATGGGCCCGCCGGAGCAGAAGATGGCCGGGATATTGAGACGGGCGGCGGCCATGAGCAGGCCGGGCACGTTCTTGTCGCAGTTGGGCACCAGCACCAGACCGTCGAACTGATGGGCCAGCACCATGGCTTCGGTGGAATCGGCGATCAGGTCCCGGGTGACCAGAGAATATTTCATGCCCACGTGGCCCATGGCGATGCCGTCGCACACGGCGATGGCCGGGAATTCGATGGGCGTGCCCCCGGCGGCGCGGACGCCGGCTTTCACCGCCGCCACGATCTTGTCGATGTTCATATGACCGGGCACGATCTCGTTGAAGGAGCTGACCACGCCCACCAGGGGCCGCGCCAACTCTTCTTTGGTAAAGCCCAGGGCGTACAGGAGGCTGCGGTTAGGCGCGCGGCCCGGACCCAGCTTGATCTGGTCGGATAGCATGTTTTACACCTCGTTATCTGTAATTTGCCGGGGGCCGGTTTGCCCCCGAATGGGATAAAGGCCGCCGAGAAACTCTCTGCGGCCTTTTTCACGGCTTTGAAAAACGCAGGTCTTAGTTGGACGCGGTATCCAGATCGGAGTCGTTCTTCCACAGCATCTGCTCGCGCAGCTGCTTGCCGATGACTTCCATGGGATGCTGGGCCAGCTGTTCCCGCTTGGAATTGAAGAAGGTGCGGCCGTTCTTGTTTTCGGCGATCCAGCGGCCGGCAAAGCTGCCGTCCTGGATGTCGCGGAGCACGGCCGTCATGTTGGCCTTGGTCTGTTCGTAGGGCAGGACCCGGGGGCCGGACACGTATTCGCCGAATTCGGCGGTATCGGAGATGGAGTAGTTCATGGCAGCGATGCCGCCCTTGTTGATCAGGTCGACGATGAGCTTCATCTCATGGATGCATTCGAAGTAGGCGTTCTCCGGCTCGTAGCCGTTTTCGATCAGCACCTCGAAGCCGCAGCGCATGAGGTCCGCCACGCCGCCGCAGATGACGCACTGTTCGCCGAAGAGGTCGGTCTCGGCTTCCTCGTGCATGGTGGTCTCCATGATGCCGGCGCGGGCGCCGCCGATGCCGGCGATGTAGGCCAGGGCGATGTCCTGGCATTTGCCGCTGGCGTCCTGTTCCACCGCCACCAGGCAGGGCACGCCCTTACCGGCCACGTACTGGGAACGAACGGTGTGGCCCGGGCCCTTGGGCGCGGCCATGAACACGTCCACGTCGGCCGGAGGAGCGATGAGCTTGAAGCGGATATTGAAGCCGTGGGCAAAGGCGATGGCCTTGCCGGGAGCCAGGTTAGGCGCGATCTCGGCATTATACATGTCGGCCTGACGTTCGTCGTTGATCAGGATCATGATGATGTCCGCCTGCTTGGCCGCCTCGGCCACCGGAAAGACCTGGAAGCCGTCGGCCACTGCCTTGGGCCAGGAATTGCCGCCCTCTCGCAGGCCGATGATGACGTCGCAGCCGGAATCCCGCAGGTTCAGGGCGTGAGCGTGGCCCTGGGAGCCGTAGCCGATCACGGCGATCTTTTTGCCGTCCAGCTTGTTAAGGTCGCAGTCCTTCTCATAGTACATTTTTG
>CAMZIS010000170.1 GCA_947307285.1 uncultured Peptococcaceae bacterium
CGCTTCGGCGCGGAGCTGTGACGGCAGATATTGCGAAACTTTGACGGCAGATAAAAAAGAAAAAGACCCCGGAGCGGGGTCTTTTTTTTATGTGCGTTTATCTGCACGGCGTGCCGGCGGAGAGGGCGAAATAGGGCAGGGCCGCGGCCACACCCACGTGGAGCCAGGCCGCCGGGTTCATCTGCAGCGGGCCGATGGTCACCGTGTAATCTATCAGCAGCCAGGGCACGCCGAAGATCAGTATCAGGCCCAGTCCCACGAGACCTCCGAAGCTGCGGTGACGGGCTATGGTCCCGTACAGCTGCAGCGCCAGAAAGACGGCGAGGGCCAGTCCCGCGGCGGCGGCGGCCAGGGGGAACTGGGCGCGGAAGCCGGATCTCAGCAGCAGCAGGACCATGCCACAAGAAGTCACGACAGCCAATGCCGACAGCAGCACGCCTATCCAGGTGGGCAGCCAGCCTCGCACGTCCCGGCAGGCCGCTGCCACAAGAAACGCCAGCAGGGGGCCCATAGTCAGGGCAAACAGAGCCCAGATGGCCTGCTCCGCCGCCTCCGGCAGCACCAGGCAGTGCGCGGCCGCGCCGCAGGCGGCTGCCAGAAGCACGCAACAAAAAAACAGCCGCCACAGTCGCAGTTCAACGTGGACGGGCAGGAATGAAAGGCACCAGAGGGCGCTGGCGATTATCAGCAGATTGGTCAGGCCGGTGGCCAGTTCCGGCAGGGGGGAAAAAGTCAAAACGCGCTCCTTTTCGGGACCGGGGAATTCTACAGGGGCGTATAACGAGTTTGCAGTAGTATAATCAGATTTTATGAACTGACCGTGAACTTTGGCCAGGGTTTCGCAGCATATATAAAGAAATCGAATAAATCATCATACGTTTATTATATATAGCTAATATGTTGCCCTTTTGTCCTGTTTTGCCTCTTGCTTCCCGGGCCGTACTGCTTTATGCTTATCATTGAATCAGTGGAAATAATTCACCGTACCACACTGGAATAGAATATCTGCTTCGTGACGGAGGTGCTTATGAAAAGAAAAGCTTTGCGTTTGGCCTGTCTGCTCCTGATGCTGCTGGCGGTGGTGCTGCTGGCCGCCTGCGGCGAAGAGGAAAGCGAGGTGCGTACCCTCACCAACGTGTCCTATGACCCCACCCGGGAGCTGTACGCCGCCTATAACCAGATGTTCGCCGAGCATTACCTGGCCGAGACCGGGGAAGAGGTGGAACTGATCCAGTCCCACGGCGGCTCCGGCAGTCAGGCCCGTTCCGTCATTGAAGGCGCGGAGGCCGACGTGGTCACTCTGGCCCTGGCTCACGACATCACCCTCATCGAAGAGGCGGGCCTCATCGAGCCGGGCTGGCTTTCCGAATTCAGCGAAAATTCCTCCCCCTATACCTCCACCATCGTCTTTCTGGTGCGCAAGGACAATCCCGAGCATATCCGGGACTGGGACGACCTGACCAAGGTGGGCGTGGACGTCATCACCCCTGATCCCAAGTCCTCCGGCGGCGCCTGCTGGAACTTCCTGGCCGCCTGGTATTATGCAAATCAAAAGTTCACCGACGAACAGAAGGTGCGGGACTTCATGAGCGCCATCTACGGCAACGTGCTGGTCATGGATTCCGGCGCCCGGGGCTCCACCACCACCTTCGTGGAAAACGGCCAGGGCGACGTGCTCATCGCCTGGGAAAACGAGGCCCTGTTCACTCTGAAGGAATACCCGGATGAATACGAGCTGGTCACCCCCTCCGTCAGCATCAAGGCCGAACCCTCCGTGGCCGTGGTGGACGCCAACGCGGAAAAGGACGGCGTCAGCGACCTGGCCCGGGCCTATCTGGAATATCTCTATTCCCCCGAGGCCCAGCGGCTGGAGGCGGAAAACGGCTACCGTCCCAGCGACCCGGCGATCCTGGCGGAATACAGCGATAAATTCGATCTTGACGTGGACCTGTGCAGCATCGACGATTTCGGCGGCTGGGACCAGGCCTATGCCGACTTCTTTGCCGACGGCGCCATCTTCGACCAGATCTACGCCGAGATTTAAGCTGTCTTTGTTTCAAGCTGCTGTTTGAACCGTCACCGGTGTCCCTATGAGCGAAAGCGTTTTGCCGAAAGTGAATAAAGCAAGGGCCAAAGGGGGCCCCGCCCGGGTCATCCCCGGCTTCGGCCTGACCATGGGCGTCACTGTCACCATGCTCTCCGTGCTGATCATCATCCCCCTACTGTCCGTGCTGGGCTATTCCGTCAGCCTGGGACCGGAGGGCTTCTGGCAGGTCATCACCAGACCCAACGTGCTGAAGGCCTTCTGGACCAGCGTGTCCTGCTCCCTGCTGGCCGCGGCGGTGAACTGCGTCTTCGGCCTGATTCTGGCCTGGGTGCTCACCCGCTACGATTTTCCGGGACGGCGGCTGATGGACGGCCTGATCGAGCTGCCCTTCGCCCTGCCCACGGCCGTGGCGGGCATCACGTTGTCCAAGATGTATTCCTCCACCGGCCTGGTGGGCGGGTTCATCTACAAGCTCACGGGCTATCAGGTGTCCTATACCAAGCTGGGGCTGACCATCGCCCTGGTCTTCGTGGGCATCCCCTTCGTGGTGCGGGCCCTGCAGCCGGTGCTGGAAGGTCTGGACCGCCAGTACTAGGAGGCCGCCGTGATCCTGGGGGCCGGCCGCTGGCGCACCTTCCGCAAGGTCATCCTGCCGGAGCTGACCCCGGCTCTGCTCACCGGTTTCGGCCTGGCTTTGGCCCGGGGCCTCGGCGAATACGGCAGCGTCATCTATATCTCCGGCAACAGCGAAAAGAACGGCACCCAGGTGGTGTCCTACGTCATCATGCAAAAGCTCAATTCCGGCAACGTGGACTATGCCGGCGCCACGGCCATCGCCCTGGTGCTGCTCATCGTCTCCTTTTTGCTGCTGCTACTCGTAACTTTG
>CAMZIS010000171.1 GCA_947307285.1 uncultured Peptococcaceae bacterium
AGGGGGGACTCGTTCAGACCTTCGATATCGTCGACGAAGCAGCTCTTCTGCAGCCGTTCGCTTAGAGGCAGGCCCAGGGCGGCGCCGGCCGGGCTCACGTGCTTGAAGGAGGCGGCGGCAGGAAGGCTGCCCGCCTTTTTCAGTTCGCACACCAGCTGCCAGCTGTTGAAGGCGTCCAGCAGGTTGATGTAGCCGGGCCGTCCGTTCAGCACCTCGATGGGCAGCTCGCCCTCATCCATGAAGACCCGGGCCGGCTTCTGGTTGGGATTGCAGCCGTATTTCAACGCTAATTCCTTCATTATTCGACCTCCTGGTACTTATTGAAAATCAGGTTGCTCTTGCCGCCGTGTTCCAGATCGATGGCGCAGGCGTAAAGCGAGACCTTGTTGTCTTCGTTCAGGGCTTCCCACACCAAAGCGGCGTATTCCTCCAAAGAGCCGCTGACGGGCACCATACGGGGCTCGCCCAAAAACGAGGGCAGCGGACTGCCGTCCCCTTCGTAGGTGTGGACGATGTGGCCCAGTCCGCTCTTGGGCTTGTCGTAGCTGAAATAGCTGCGCACGCAGCAGGCGGGGTCGCCCTCCAGAGATTTCAGCAAAGACAGCTCGTAGCTGCCGTCGGCATGGAGCAGGGCGGAGATGCGGGGCGTGTAGTTGGGCGCGTCCGGCTCGAATTTGCGGGTGTCGAGGGCGGAGCGGAAATCGCCTCCTTCGGCCAGGGCGTCCCGCACGGTGTCGGTCTGGTCGCCGTTGGTCAGCACCAGGGCGCCTTCGAAAAAGCGGGCGGGGTGATAGATGACCAGGCTGGGGTCCTCCATCTTCGAGGGGTCGCAGGCCTTGGTGCGGATGCCGTCTTCGGTGTAGGCAAAGACGCGGTTGCGGCTGTTGGCGGAGCGGCCCATGATGAAATAAAGGGCGTAGGCCTGCTTGCCGTCGGCGGAGCGGCCCACGATGATGCCCCGGCCGGGATAGGGATTGGATTTGAGATAGGCGGCGATATCGTTGATCATTTTCCTTCTTCCTCCATGATCTGTTTGCTCATAAGTTCGGCGGCTTCAGGCAGCAGCACCCATTCCGCCTCTTCCATTATGCGGCGCTGCAGGGTCTCCGGCGTATCGTCCGGCTCCACCGCTACCGCCTTTTGCAGCAGGATGCGGCCGCCGTCCGGTATCTCGTTGACCAGATGCACGGTGGCGCCGCTGACCTTTACCCCTCGCTTGAGCGCCGCTTCGTGCACTTTCAGCCCGTAAAAGCCCGACCCGCAGAAGGAGGGGATGAGGGAGGGGTGCACGTTGATGATGCGGTCCCGCCAGCGGGCGGTGAACTCCGGCGTGAGGATGCGCAGGAAGCCGGCCAGCACGATAAGGCGTATGCCGTTTTCCTCCAGCAGACGCTGGAGCTCGGCTTCGAATTCCACCTGCGTCCGGCCCCGGTGATCCGCCACCGCGGCCTTCACGCCGTGATTGGCGGCGCGGGTGATGGCATAGGCGTCCGGGTTGTTGGAGATGACCAGTTTTATATGTCCGTGGGGGATCTTCCCCGCTTCTTCCGCCAGCAGCAGGTGCTCCAGATTGGTGCCGCCGCCGGAGACCAGCACCGCGATGTCGGTCTTCAGCATAACTGCACGCCCTCGCCTTCCACGATCTCGCCTAAGATGTAGGCCTCCTCCCCTGCCTCATGCAGCAGGCGCAGGGCGGCGTCGGCCTGGGTCTCCGGCACCACGGCGGTCATGCCCACGCCCATGTTGAAGGTCTTGAACATGTCCCGCTCCGGTATGTCGCCTTCCTTGTGGATGAGGCGGAAACCGGGCGGCACGCGGACGGCGGACTTTTCGATGCGGGCGGCAAGGCCCGGTCTAAGGCAGCGGGGGATGTTTTCGTAAAAGCCGCCGCCGGTGATGTGGGCAAGTCCGCTGACCGGCACTTCCTTCAGCAGGGCCAGCACGGGTTTAACGTAGATGCGGGTAGGCGTGAGCAGGGTCTCGCCCAGGGGCGCGCCCAGCTCGTCGACATACCGGGTCAGGTCCCGCTTTTCCACGTCGAACACCTTGCGCACCAGGGAAAAGCCGTTGGAATGGACGCCGCTGGAGGGCAGGGCCAGGATCACGTCCCCGGCCTGCATGGCGTCATGATCCACCATCTTTTCCTCGTCGGCCAGGCCCACGGCAAAGCCGGCCAGGTCGTATTCGTCCTCCGGATAGAAGCCGGGCATCTCCGCGGTCTCGCCGCCGATGAGGGCGCAGCCCGCCTGGACGCAGCCTTCGGCCACGCCTTTCACGATGGCGGCGATGCGCTCCGGATCGTTCTTGCCGCAGGCGATGTAATCCAGGAAAAACAGGGGGGCGGCGCCGCAGCAGATCACGTCGTTGACGCACATGGCCACGCAGTCGATACCCACGGTGTCGTGCTTGTCCAGTAAAAAGGCCAGCCGGAGCTTGGTGCCCACGCCGTCGGTGCCGCTGACCAGCATGGGCTTGGCGACGCCGGTAAGGTCGGGCCGGAACAGGCCGCCGAAGCCGCCCAGTCCCCCCACGGCCCCCGGGGTCAGGGTGCGCTCCACGTGGGAACGCATGAGCTCCACCGCCCGGTAACCGGCGGTGATGTCCACGCCCGCCGCTTTATAGCTTGCGCTTTCGCTTTTCATAGGCTTCCTTTCGGTAAAACCGGTCTATTTGTTTTCGGAGATCTTGCGGTCGTACTTGCTGCGGGGGCCTTCTTCGGGGATGGGAGTGGGATACTCGTTGTCGAAGCAGGCGGTGCAGAAGCCGTTGCAGTGGCAGCGTTCGGCGATCTTTTTCACGTCCGGGATGCTGAGGAAGCCCAGGGAATCCACGCCGATGATCTGTTCCATCTCTTCCAGGGTGTGGTTGTGGGCCAGCAGCACCTTGCGTTCGCTGATGTCCGTCCCGTAATAGCAGGGGTTGAGGAAGGGCGG
>CAMZIS010000172.1 GCA_947307285.1 uncultured Peptococcaceae bacterium
GCATTGCGTGAGCGAGCGGGAGATCTACGGCTGAGCGCAGCCGCGCCTTTTAGACCGTCACAGGCGCAACAAGAAAGGACCCTTGCGGGTCCTTTTTCTGCGCAGCCTGTCCGGCGGCGCTGTTATCGGCCTCTGTCCGCCCGGGCTGCCGGACTGAAATAGTTGGCGCCCCAGGCCCCGGCCACGATCAGCAGCATACCCAGATATTTGATGGGCAGCAGCTTTTCCCCAAGGACCAGCCGCCCCATGATCACCGCGGTCAGGGTGATGATGCCGGCGAATGAGGTGTGGCGGGTGGCGCCGATGATGCGGATGCTGAAGCTGTTCATATAGGCCGTAGCCACGGAGTTGCACACGCCCAGGAAAACGAGGCTGACGATGACCCGCGGCAGCTGTCCCGGGGCGAGGCTGAGGCCTGCCGTTTCCCCCACGCCGCCGGTGAGCAGAAAGACGCAGCTATAGAGGATGAGGGCGGTCAGGATATTGAGGAAGGTGATCTCCGTGTTGCTGAAATGGGAGGTCAGCCATTTGACGGTCAGATTGTAGCAGCAGCTGCAGATGACGGCGGCCAGCACGATCAGATGCCCCAGGTGAGAAGTGCCCATACGGAAGCCGTCGCTGAACACTATGACTAGCACGCCGGCTACGGACGCCACGATGGCCAGCCGCTGCAGGCCGCTTTGCTCCTCCCGGAAGATGAGCCGGGCCAGGATCATCACACCCACCGGCACCATGGCGTCAAAGGCGGAAAGCTCGGCCGCGGTGGTATAATTCAGGGCGATCATTTCCAGCATCAGTCCGAAGCCGGGATAAAACAGGCTGCACAGCATGGCTTTGATCACCGGTTTGCCCCGCAGCTGCAGGGGAAAGAGACCGCAAAAGTACAGCATGCCGGCCGTTACTACGGCGATCAGCATGCGCCAAAATATCATGGCGCTGAAACTCAAGCCGGCTGCCAGCACCATCTTGGAAAAGATGAAGGAGCTGCCGCCGATCACCATGGCCAGCACGCTGGAGGCATAGGCAAGGTATTTACTGTTGGTCGAGACCCGGTCAGTCATATGCGTCCTTAAGCAGTGATATACAAAAAAGAGAGGCCGTCGTCCGGGGACGGCCTTTATCGCTACATCGTGTTTTCCGGTTCAGTCGTTCGGTTTATCGCCGATGGCAGCCCGCAGCGGCTTTTTGATGCGGCAGATCCGGTCCTGGCAGTTTTCGCAGCGGATGGCCGCGTTGGAGCCGCGCCAGAAGCGTTCCGGGTGCCGGGCGTAGATGACCTCCCAGCGGATCAGCACTATGCAGGACATGAAAAACAGGCTCCAGGAGAAAAAGCCGCGGATGAACAGCAGGGGCGTGAACATCATGAACCAACCCCAGTCGAAGATGCGGCAGCTGACGCAGCAGTGGTTCTTCATGATAAAAGACTGGAAGGGACAGAACATGATCATGCAGGTGGTATCGCAGGCGTAGTAGAATATAGACAGCAGGATCAGCTCTTTGGCGTCCAGTATGCCCAACAGGTAGAGCAGTCCGAAGATGCTGTTGAATATCAGCCACACCAGCATGACCTGCCAGGCCTTGACGTTCATGTGCTGCACGTATTCCAGCAGCTCCAGCCGGTCAAAGGATTCCTCCGGTTCCCGGTAGGTCTCGGACAGGGATTTGCGCATGCCCATGGTCTGACGGGGACCGGGCAGCATATGGATGACCATTTTCAGCATCAGCAGGGCCCACAGCACCGTAACCAGCGTCACCGGGCCCACCAGCCGGAATTCGGTGAACATGGTCATCAGATCGGGCCGGAAAATATCCACCGCCAGCACGCTCAGGAAAACCGCCACCCGAAACAGCCAGCGAAGGAAGTAAGCAGTGAACATTCTGTTGTTTTTTACAAAGCTCAGGTTCATGATGCCGCCCACCGTATAAGCCGAAAAACAACGAAACGGTAACGATTATTATTTTAGCATTTTGCCTGTCTTAGTCAAGCCTGTCCCGAAAAACGAACCGCCATGAAAGATTTATCCGCATTCATAAAAAGATTGGACGGAAACCGCCTGCCGGAAGTGGCAGCTTCCCTGTTTGCCGGGCTTATGCTGGGTCTTTTCCCGCTGGCCTTCCTTTCCGGTTACGGCTCCATAACCAGGGACAAATTCCTGATCCTGGTCTTTATTTGCTGCGATTTTACCCTGGCCCTGCTGCTGGCCTTGGGCTGGACCCGCCGTTTCCGCAATCCGCAGGTTGTATTCGACAGCTTCACCACGCCGCAGAAGCTGCTGCTGCTGTTCTGGCTGCTGGCCCTGATCTCCGCCGTGGCTTCTCCCTTCCCCGATCTGGTCCTGCTGGGCGGCCGCCGCTTCACCGGCCTGCTGTCCCTGACCTTATCAGTGGGGACGGCCCTGGCTCTGGCCGGTCTGGGCCGCTGGCACGACGCCTATTTCGACCTGACCGCCGTTTCCGCCCTGCTTATGTCCGGCCTGTGCCTGTGCCAGCTTTTGGGCGGCAACCCTTTCGGTCTTTACCCCGGGGGCATGGATTACTTTGACGGCAACGAGCTTTATCAGGGCCGCTTTTTGGGAGCCGTGGGCAACGTGGATATGCTGAGCGCCTATTGGTGCCTGGTGCTGCCGCTGCTGCTGGGCGGGATCGTGCTGCTGCGGGGAAAACGGCGCTGGCTGTGCCTGCTCGCCCTGGCGCTGGGCGTCGCTGTGGAAGCGGCGGCTGACGTGGACGCCGGCCTGCTCGCTCTGCTCCTGTCGGCGCTGATATTCCTGCCCCTATTGTTGCCTCGCCGTGCGCGTAAATGGGCCAGGATCGTCCTGATCATACTGCTGTTGGCCCTCTTGCTGCTGCTCTTTTTCTATGACGGGCCGCAGCAGGGCACCCTGTGGGAGCTGTCCCGGGTGCTGCAC
>CAMZIS010000173.1 GCA_947307285.1 uncultured Peptococcaceae bacterium
CTCCCAAACCTCACCCTACTCCGCCTAATGCAGGCGGCAGTTTTTCGACTACCATGTCCGTCCCGTATTCGGACTGGTCCTCGTGCCAGGTAAAGGTGCCGTCGTCGTTAAATACGACGGTACCTGTGCCGTCCTCGTATTCCACTTCTTCGCTGACCAGCTGGCCTCCGTCGTTATAGGTGAAGACAGACTTGGAGCAGCCGGAATAGTTTACGGTCATAGTATCTGCATCGAGAGTTCCCGTAATGAGCCAGTTCGCCGTCTCCCAGGCGCTGCCGCCCCAGTCGATGGTGATCCGTACGGAATCGTCGCCGATGCTTTCGACATTGGCATGGGCCCGGTCGCACTGGTAGTCGTCGCCGATGAAGTCGATAAGCGGGTTCTTATGGTCGGGGTCCTCTTCGAACACGGCAACGTAATCCGCGCTCTCGTCCAGCAGCACGGTGATCTGCGGCTCGGTAGAGAAATCCTCTCCGTTCTTCATCCACTTCACGAACAGATTGCCCGCCACGGGCCAGGCCACAAAGGTATGGGTGGCCGGCTCTGCCAAATTGATCTGGGCGAACTGATAGGGATATTCCGGGTCGATCTCCTGCGCGGTCTCGCCCTTTGCATAATCGATATTGCCCCAGCCGTCCACGTTGACTGTGACGACGATGGTAGCCTCCTGCATATCCATGGGGGTAAAATGATAGGTCTCGCCGCCCTCGACGGTAAGCAGCAGGCCGTCCTCTCCCTCCTCGGAAACGGTGACGATCAGCTCGCCTTCCTCATAATCCGGGATAATATTGCCGTGCAGGGTATCGCCCTCCTGCGGCAGCATGTTGCCGTACATATCATCGCCCAGCATACAGCCGACGTACCAGCCGGGTTCGTCTACGTCGTCCATATAAGTGACCGAGAGCATATTCCCGTTTTCATCCTGAAAATAGCCCTGACGCGTCCATTCCCCAGCCCCCTGCGGATCGCCGCAGGCGCACAGAGCCAACAGAATTGCAAAAGCAAGCAACAGGCAAAGCAGTTTTTTCATGTTTCCTCCTCTGTTTTATTCAGAAAAAAGGGATAACATATATAGACTAAATTCTATACAAATGCCAATAGACTATGCCGCTGCCGCGTGGCGGCAGGAGGCTAGCGGATCCATTTGTCGGCAACAGTTGGCCGCTCAAAGCCCCAGTCCTCATCAACTGCATGAACGACCATTTGGAAGCCGTTTTTCGTCAGCACCCGGGCAGAGGCCTGGTTTTCCACCATGGTACTGGCCGTAATAATCTCAATATCCGTTTCGTTGTACAGGTAATCTATCATCATGCCCAGCGCCGCGCTGGCGATACCTTTGCCCCAACAGCGCTCCAGCAGCCGGTACCCTACGCTGATTTTATGTATGGGGTCCCGGTAGCCGTACATCTCCGCCAGGCCGCAGAATGCGTCCTCTTCAAAAACGCCCAGTATGATTGATTCCTTCCAGCACTCGTTATACAGATGATCGATTACATAGCGGACGTCCGGGTACTGCTTTTCAAATAAAAACGTGGGCAGATAGCGGTAAACGCCGGGGCTGTCCACCAGTTCCTGCAGGGCCGGGGCATCGTCCTGCGTCAGTCCCTTCAGGATCAAGCGGTCGCTTTCCAGATACGGTATTTCAGAAAAGAGCTTCTTTTTCACAGCTGTGCCTCTCGCTCGCAGTATCGCTCAGTCAAGGGCGCCGGTCCTTGACAGATCCTATTATACCACTTATACCGCAGCTTTTGCAAAACTGAGCATCGGATGCAATAATCGTTTTAAAGCCAGCTCTATATACCCAAAGCCGACTGCTGTGACACTCCGGCACTAAAGGCGTTGATACGCATATAAAAGATGATCTGTTTTTGGACAGATCATCTTCTTGGATCATCTTCTGCAGTAAGTTGGCTATTATTTCACGCTTTACCGCCCAGGATACGGTAAACCAGCTCCATATCCAGGCCTTCCCGAATGGCGGCTGCCAGCTTATCGTACTGCGCCTCTTTATATGCCTTTTGATCGAAGGAGCCGAGCTGTTCGAAGGCGGCTCCCTTTCTTTCGCACAGGGCGCGCAGCACGGAGTCGGTAATGCCGTCGGCGTCGAAAATGCCGTGGACGTAGCTCCCGTAAACGTTGCCGCTGGAAATGACGGGCGGAAGGGAGCCGCTCCTGCCCATGTGTATCTCATAGCCCTCGTAAGCCATGCCGTTGAGAGAAGCAAAAATGCCTTCTATCCCTTCAAAAACGCCACGGGTCTGACGCTGCACCTTTTCACCCAGGAAAACCGTTTCGATAGGCAGGAGGCCGATGCCGGATATCTCGTTGACGCCGGAGGCTTCAACCCCGTCCGGGTCCTTAACGCTGTTACCCAGCATCTGATAGCCGCCGCAAAGCCCGAACACTATGGTGCCGCGGGACGCTGCCTGCCTGATCTTTGCCTCGAGGCCGCTTTCCCGCAGCCAGACCAGATCAGCGATGGTACTCTTGGTGCCGGGCAGGACGATCATATCCGGTTCGCCCATATCGGAAGCCTTTTCTATATAGCGCACCGATACGTTGTCATAGCGCTCGAAAGCTGCCAGGTCGGTGAAATTGGAGATGCGCGGAAGCTTGATCACGGCAATGTCGATCTGCTTGGCAGCAGTGCCGCGGGTGAAGCGCTCGGACAGGCTGTCCTCGTCGTCGATATCTATGTGCAGATAAGGCACGACGCCGGCTACGGGGACGCCGCAGAGCCGCTCCAGCTGTTTCAGTCCGGGCTCCAGTATCTTTTTGTCGCCGCGGAATTTATTGACGACAGTGCCTTTGATCCGCGCACGCTCGTCCTCATCCAGCAGAGCGACGGTCCCGTAGAGCTGGGCGAACACGCCGCCGCGGTCGATA
>CAMZIS010000174.1 GCA_947307285.1 uncultured Peptococcaceae bacterium
TTCTTCCGGCTCTTCATCCGCGCCGCAGTCCGCGCAGACCTCCTCGCCGCCGGCAGCCAGGCAGCGAGAGCTGATCTCCCCGGCCTCGACCTCGGCGCCGAACTGCAAAGGCACGGCCACGCACAGGCGCTGGCGCAGGGTGAAGCCGCAGTCCCCTCCGCTGTCGCCGCAGCTTTCGCCCAAGCTGATCTCCGGCTCGCCGCAGGGCGTGACCGTAGGCTCGCCCGCCAGGGCGAAGGGAGTGACGGAAACGGGGGCGCAGATCTCCGCGCTGTAATAGGCGGTCAGCGGCTCCTCCGGCGGGCTGTCCACCGGTCCGCAGATGTCCAGATCGTCCAGGGTCAGGCCGCCGCCGCTGACGGCGAGCCCCATGGGGCCGATGGGATAGGGCTCGCTCAGCTCGATGCACAGCTGCATCTGGCTGTCCTCCCGGGGCAGGGGGAAATAAAAGGCAAGGCCGCTGGCGCCGCTTTCGGGATCGGGATCGGCGGCAGTAAACAGCCGCACGTTGCCCTCGGGCCCGAATTCCACCTGCTGGGGCGCGCCGTTTATGGCCACGCTGACGGAAATGATGTGGTCTGCTTCGATATCTTCGGGCAGGCCCAGCAGGATGCCGGTCAGGTCGGCGTAGTCGCCGCCGGGCAGGCCGATGCCGGTCACGTCGTAACAGAAACGCTGGTTCTGGCCGGCGCCGGGAGTGAGGCGGGAATCGGTCAGGTTGAGGGTGATGAGAAAGGGCAGAACAGGGTCGCTCCCTGCCTGGCTGTAATCGGCCAGCAGGTTGCAGCTGTCGAACATCCTGCTTCGTAATGTAGTCATGAGTCGGTCTCCTTTGCGTTATTGACCGCGATCAGCGGTCTGCTATAGCTTATGCGGCAGCCGGGACAAGGGTGACGGAGCAGGTCTGTTCGGCCTTGTTTTTCCGGCGGAAATGTGGTAGAGTTTAGTCGATTTCGGCGAAAGGTCTCCCCCATGCTGCTCCGCTATATCAAACGCGAACCTGTGCTGATCATCGCCGCCGTCGTTGCGGCGATCAGCATGTTTTTTGCTCCCGAGCCTGCGCGCTGCCTCTCTTTTATCGACTGGCGGGTGCTGGCTTTGCTGTGGTGCCTGATGATAGTGGTGGCCGGGCTGCGGGCCTGCGGCGTCTTCGAGGCCCTGGCCTTTCGCCTGCTGCGCCTCAGCCGCCGCCGTCAGCGCCTGCTGAGCCTGATTTTGGTGCTGCTGCCCTTCTTCGTTTCCATGGCCGCCACCAACGACGTGGCCCTCATCACCTTCGTGCCCTTCACCCTGCTGCTGCTGGAAAGGGCGGACCTGACGGACGCGGCCCCGCCCCTGCTGGTGCTGCAGACCCTGGCCGCCAATCTGGGCTCCATGGCCACCCCGGTGGGCAACCCGCAAAACCTGTTCCTCTACGGCTACTACCGCCTGCCCGCCGCCGCCTTTTTCCGCACCGTGCTGCCCATAAGCCTGCTCAGCCTGGTCCTGCTCTCCGTAGCGTCACTGTGGGCTTTGCCGCACGACGCTCATATCCCCCTGCCGCCCAGGCCCACGCCCCGCTTCGGCTGGAAGCTGCCCCTCTACCTGCTGCTGTTTGCCGTGAGCCTGCTGGCGGTGTTCCGGCTGCTTGCCTGGTGGCTGGCGGCCCTGATCGTTTTGGCTTTGACCGCCGCCTGCGACCGGCAGCGGCTGAAACAGGCCGATTACGGGCTGCTGCTGACCTTCGTCTGCTTTTTCGTCTTTTCCGGCAATCTGGCCGGAATCGACAGCCTGCGGGAGCTGCTGCAGGGCTGGATGGAGAAGAACGCCATGCTCACCTCGGCCCTGGCCAGCCAGGTCATCAGCAACGTGCCCGCCGCCGTACTGCTGGCTCCCTTCAGCCGCAACTGGCAGGGCCTGCTGCTGGGGGTGGATATCGGTGGTCTGGGCACTCCGGTGGCCTCCCTGGCCAGCCTCATCACCATCAAGTTCTACCTCAACTCCCGCCAGCCCCAAAGCGGCCGCTTTATGGGCCTGTTCCTGGCCGCCAATGGGCTGGGGCTGGTCTTATTGCTGGCGGCGGCCCGCTTGTTGTACTGAGTACAAATTGTCTGTCTTTTTGGTTTGCGCAGGATTTGCCGCCCGTTCGGGGAATAAATATAAAGTTAAGTAGCTGCATCACGAAACAGAGCCACAAGGCCGGAAAAGAAGCAAGCGCAAGCGAGGACCCGTTATGAAATATCTCTCCGCCTGGGTGGATCAAACCAGCAAGGACGGCCAGCAGGTATGCGGCGACGTGACTGTGTACCGACGCCAGAACGGGCAAACCTTCTTCATCCTCTGCGACGGCATGGGTTCCGGCGAATTTGCCAACAGCGCGGCCAACGCCTGCACCGAGCGGCTGATGAACATGCTGCTGGGATCTGCCGACCCCATGGAGGCCTGCGCCAAAGAGGCGGCTTACATGCACCGGGCCCGCAGCGAGGAATTCCCCTTCGCCGCCTTCACCGCCGTGGTGCTGGAATCAGACGGCAGCTACAGCGCCTACGCCTACGAGGCGCCGGGGCCGCTCTATATATGCCGCAACCGCGTTTCCACCCTGCCGCGTGAGACCCGTCCCGCAGGCGAAGAGAGCATCGAATGCTTCTCCGGCCGGCTGGAGCCCGGGGAATACCTGCTGCTCTTCTCCGACGGCGTGTCCCAGGCGGGACTGGGCATGGGCTTTGGCTACGGCATCGGCGAGCAGGGCGCGGCCCGCTATCTGAACCTGCGTCTGTCCGCCTACCCCGAGGCCGACCTGCGCCCGCTGATGCACGACCTGTCCTCCTATACGGCGAAGATCTCCGGCGGCCGGCTGGACGACACCAGTCTGGCCCTGCTGGAATGCGTGGAGG
>CAMZIS010000175.1 GCA_947307285.1 uncultured Peptococcaceae bacterium
GGCCGCCAACAGCCGACCGATGACGGGACTCACGCCGCCCGCCGGCGTTTCATTGATGGACAGCGGCGGCCGCGCCGCCTCCCGCGCCGCGATGATCTGCTGCGGCGTGCTGCCGCAGGCCTCGGCCAGCTGCCACAGCTCCGGCTCCTCTCCCCATTCCGCGGTCAGCTCCCGTCTTTTGCGCTCCATCAGCAGATACAGCTCCTTCAGACCGCGGCTGACGGAAAGGGCGGAATCGTCCCTGAGGAAGCGGCGTATCTCACCCATGATAAGGGGCACGGCATAGGTGGAAAAACAGACGCCGTAGGCCGGGTCGAAGCGGTCGATGGCCTTGAGCAAACCGATGCATCCCACCTGATACAGGTCCTCACGTTCGCGACCGCTGATCAGGAAGCGCCGCACGATGCTGCCGATCAGTCGCTGGTGGGCGGCGGCCAGCTGCTCCCGGGCCCGGAAGTCGCCCTGCTGCGCCTGTTCCAGCAGACGGCGGGTCTCCTCTTCGCTGATTATGTAGGAGCTGTCTGCTGTCACGGCAGGTCTTTGTACAGGGTCACGGTGGTGCCCAGCCCCAGGGCGGATTCCACTTCGACGCGGTCCATGAAGCTGTGCATGAAGGCAAAGCCCAGACCCATGCGGCCGCTGCCCGACCAGTTGGGACGCAGGGCCTGTTCCACGTCGGCCATGCCCACCCCGTCGTCGCGGACGGTCACCTTCAGCGTATCCGGCGACAGCTCCAGGCAAAGCCTGACATAGCGGTCCTCCCGTCCCTGATAGCCGTGGATGATGGCGTTGGATACGGCCTCCGACACCGCCACCTTTATCTCGTCCAGCTCGGCCAGGGTCAGCTCCCGCTCCGCCGCCAGGGCGGCGGTGAGCAGTCGGGCCAGAGACACGTTTTCCGCCCGGGACAAAAAGCTCAGCTCCAGCCGGTTCACTCCCGCGGCCTCCGCTTTCTCCCCCGCATCGCGCTTGCCATCGCGTACGGCGTCATATATCTTTTCGGCTGCTTCCATATCAGATACCCTCCTCCCGATAGCGCAGGGACAGCGGCCGGTCTATCTCCATGATCCGGTGCAGGCCGGCCGCGGTCAGCAGGCGGTATATCTGCTCGCTGGGGCGGGTGATGATCACACTGCCCCCCAGGGGCTGCAGCTGGCGGTACCGGCCCAGGATGACCCCTAAGCCGGAGCTGTCGATAAAGGTAACGGCGGACATATCCAGCCACAGATAGCGGTAGCCGCCGGCGGAGATAGCCCCTTCCAACTCGCTGCGGAACCGGGCGGCAGAAGCCATATCCAGCTCCCCTTCCGGATGCGCCCACAGCCATCTTTTGTTCATAAAGCTTTTGCTTTTCAGCGTGATCTTCATGGATCTGCCTTTGCCTTCCCGCCTATGGGCCGTAAAGAGTACTGGCAGCAGAATTCGCTTTTGCCAGATTTCTTTCCTTTCGCGTTTTTGCTGTTAAAAACGCAGTATGACATGGCTTTTGTCAACAAAAATCACCTGATGCTACAGCATTTGCCGCAAATAGTATCCGCCGCTTTTTTCAAAAATATAAGCGAGCGAAAATGAAAGGAGGTACGAATATCGAAAAGCAAAAAAATGTAAAAAAGCTGACCGCAGCCCTGGTTTTGGCGTTTTGCCTGCTGCTGGCGGCCAGCGGCGTCGCCCTGGCGCGGACGGTCTATGCCGGAGGCCAGTCCATCGGCGTGCTGCTGCAGACGGAAGGGCTGACCGTGGTCGGCATTTCGCCCGTCATCACTGACGAAGGCGAAAGCGTTACTCCGGCGTCCGACGCCGGGCTGCAGGTCGGCGACGTCATCATCCGTGTGGATGGAGAGCAGGTCAGAGGCAACGGCGAGATCACGGAGCTGCTGGAGAGGGCAGGAGCCGGCGGAGAGGCCTGCCGGGTGGAATACCTGCGGCAGGGAGAGTCCTGCGTGACGGAGATCCATCCCGTTTACTGCACATCCTGCGACAGCTGGCGCATCGGGCTTTACGTGCGTGACGAAGCGGCGGGCGTAGGCACACTCACCTTCTGGGACCCGGAAAGCGGCGTTTTCGGCGCTTTGGGCCACAACGTGACCGGAGTGGCAGAAGGCGGCGACGGCGGGCCCTGCGGTATCGTGGTCCGCGCCGTAGTGCAGGGAGTGGAAGCGGGCGAGGCCGGCGCTCCCGGTGAAAAACTGGGCGTATTGCGGGAAGACGGCTGGCAGGGGCTGATCGAGGCCAACGAAGTCTGCGGCGTCTTCGGCCACATGGATTCGCTGCCTGCCGCCGGCGGCCAACTGCTGGAAACGGCCTGCGCCGATCAGGTGGAAGAGGGCCCGGCTCAGATGCTCACCGTGATCGACGGCGAAACGGTGGAAAGCTTTGAGGTGAATATCCTGAAGGCGGGCAGCGAGCTGAAGGACAAAGGCGGCGTCATCGTGGAAGTGACCGACCCGCGTTTGCTGGATGAGGCCGGGGGCATCGTCCAGGGCATGAGCGACAGCCCGCTGCTGCAAAACGGGCGGCTCATCGGCGCCGTATCCCACGTCTTCATCAACGACCCAGGCAAAGGCTACGGTGTGTATATCGGGAATATGCTGGACGCAGCGGAAAATATCGATGCGGCGGCCTGCGCCGAAGCAGCCTAATCCGCAAAACAGCATCCGCCGGCTTTAAGACCGGCGGATGCTGTTTCTTTGCTATTACTTTTTTGCTATTACTTTTTACTATTACTTCTTTGCTGTTTCTTGTTAATGGCACCTGTTTCTGCGCGCCTATTATGCCTTTCAGGTCTTTCAGGGGTCACTCTGACGACATCTCTACCAGCACCGCTTCCTCCTGCGAAAAATAGTAGTCGCTGGAGTTGCTTACGCCTG
>CAMZIS010000176.1 GCA_947307285.1 uncultured Peptococcaceae bacterium
TCTGGTGTTAAAGAAATCCTCGTCTTCCAGCTGTTCGGGGCTGGGCTGCAGATACGCGGACAGCCGGTCGGTAAGCTTGGTAAAAGTCTTCAGCAAAAAACCGATCTTGGTAAAGCCTTTGCTGGGGATGGGCGTGGTGCTGCCGTCCATCAGACCGTTGAATTTGCGGGGACAGGAAAAAGGCAGTCTGATGTCGCAGCCGCTGCAGCCTTCCCGGAAGGTGCAGGCACCGTCTTTGAACTGCAAAGTGGCCTCCGGTCCGTTTTTGACGGCAAAGCCCAGGGAAATGTTTTTACCGGCGATAAGCTGTTGCGCTTCCCGGTCCAGACGGCACAGTTCTGTCAGACAGCCCAGCACCGCATGGAGATTTATGAATGATAAAGTACGTTCGTCCATATGTTCCTCTCTGTTTTCGTAATGACGCTAACTATTTAATGATAGCATAAACAGGGGATTTTTCAAGCGTGAACATCGGTGTGAAGGAACTGCTGAAAGCGGTCGATAAAACACTGACGCTGTTCCGCGGCACTTGTGTCTGCGGCGGAACAGTGATAGAATTATCTGGAATGAAAACTCGTCCGAACCGTTTTTGTCAATATTATTCATGGAGCCGCTCATGTCAAAGTCAACCGATCCGATAGCGGTATTCGATTCCGGCATCGGCGGGATCAGCGTCCTCCGTCATTTGCTGACGCTCCTTCCTCATGAAAACTATATATATCTGGGCGATTCCGCCAATGCGCCTTACGGCGAAAAAAGCACCCGCCAGGTGAGGGAGCTGACTTTTGCCAGAGTGGAGGAACTGCTGCAGATGGGAGCCAAGGCGGTGGTCATCGCCTGCAATACCGCCACCTCCGCCGCGGCGGCTGACCTGCGCGCCTCCCATCCCGATACGGTCATTATAGGCATCGAACCCGCCTTGAAGCCGGCGGCAGCCTGCCGTCCCGGAGCCACCGTTTTGGTCATGGCCACCCCCATGACCCTGCGTGAAGAAAAATTTCGCCTGCTGAGGGAAAAGTGGAGCGGCGGCGCGGACATCATCGACCTGCCCTGTTACGGGCTTGCGGAAATGATCGAGCAGGGGATAACGGAGGGCCCGCAGCTCATCAATTATCTTGAAGATCTGTTCCGCGGCGTGCCCAGGGAAAGGGTCAGCTCCGTAGTGCTGGGCTGCACCCATTATCCCCACATCCAAAAGACCGTCGCATCCTTCTTCGGCCCGGATACGCAGATCTTCGACGGGGGAGAGGGCACGGCCCGGGAGACCGGCCGCCGCCTGCAGGAAGCTGGTCTGCTCAATCCCGACGCCGGACCGGGCAGGGTGGAGATCATCAATACGGCGGGACCGGATATGGCCGATCTGTGTTATAAACTGTTAGGAGAATAGAAGAATGCTTAAAGAAATAGCTTATCACGACGGCATATGGGGCGATCCGTCTCAGATGACAGTATCTTTGGAAGACCGCGGTTTCCTGTTCGGCGAAGGCGTCTATGAAGTGGTCTACAGCTACAACCATGTCTTCTGGGGCCTGGAGGAACATATGGACCGTCTGCAGCGCAGCCTGAAGGCGCTGGAGATGCCTGTTCCCTGCGACCGCGACGAGCTTGAACTGCTATTACGGCAGGCTGTCAACCGGCTCTCCGGCGCTGTGCAGGTCTGCTATATCCAGATCACCCGCGGCGGCGGGCAGCCCCGCAGTCACGGCTTCCAGTCTGCCGATAGCAACGGTTCCCTCACCATCATCGCCCGTGATTACGATGACGATCTGAGCTACATGGAAGATGGCCGCAGCGCCATTTTACTTCCGGATCTGCGCTGGGGCCGCTGCGATATCAAGACCACCAATCTGATCCCCAACGAGCTGGCGGCCACCGCCGCTGCCCGGGCTGGCGCTTTTGCCGCCCTGCTGCATCGGGACGGCTTTATCACCGAGGCCAACGCCTATGCCGTCTTCATCGTCAGCGACGGCGTCCTCATCACCCGTCCGGCAGGTACGGATATCCTGCCCAGCGTCTGCCGGACGCAGATGCTGGAATACGCGCCGCTGTGGGGCATTCCCCTGGAACAGCGGAAGTATACGATTGACGAACTGCTCAGCGCCGACGAAGTGCTGCTTTTCTCCTCTTCCAAGCACCCCATGCCTATAGTGAGGGTAGAGGATCACATCATCGGCGACGGCCGGGTCGGTCCCATGGCAAAAAGAATATTCGAGCTGTTCGAGGGAGAAATGGAAAAGCTGTGCGGCAAAAGGCCCGCGAAGTGAATTTTGCCGAACTAAAGAGGGTTTTTGCCTTGCCGGGCGAAAATAGATAGTCGGCAGAAGGGCGCTTCGGGTTTAAGGGCAGCAGTTCGTCGCCCGTCGCCCGTTTGGGCAGAACGCCCTCCCGGCGCCTGGACAACGCCCGGAGGACTGAGCTCTTCTGCCCCCTGATAACGGGAAAGGAAACGAAGATGACGCAGAACCAAAGCGAACACGGAGAAATGCTGCTGTGCCGGGTGGCGCCGCGGGATATAGACCTGTTCAATAAACTGCTTGAAGGCTATGATAATCTGGCCTATGTGACCACGGTGGACGCCGGGCTGGGACGCATGGCCCTGCGATTTGCAGCCACCGCCCGCAAAGACCTGCTGGCCATCCTGCACTGCCTGCCCTTCCCGGTAGCTATCGAAAGCTGACTGCTCACACATGGAACAGATGCCGCATATGAAATATCACCGCTCGGCTCCGGCCGCGCGGGTTTTTTATATATGTGCAGCTCAGCTGGGCTTGACAAAATGGAAAAAGCGCGCTATACTCATATCAAAGTGATATCACTTTGATATAAGTTTTACGGGAGGTGCTCCTATG
>CAMZIS010000177.1 GCA_947307285.1 uncultured Peptococcaceae bacterium
CGGGCCTTGGGCCCGGTTTGATTTTACGTATGCTTATTGCGTCCGGCCCCGGCTCATTCCGGCTCTGTCAGCCGGTAGAGATAGGCCCGGCCCCGGTTCCCGCAGCGCTGGCAGAGGCCCATCCGGCACAGGACCTTCAGCGCCGCGCCGGACTGGCGCTCGGAAAAGCGGCCCAGCTTCGCGAACTCCTGCCGCGTGAATTCCTGCGGCAGCCCCTGCGGCACCATGGCCCGCCAGTCGGCCCGCTCCCGCAGCCACAGCTCCTGATGCAGGGCAAGGGGCAGCCGTTCCAGCCGGTGGGAGCCTCTTTTCCTGTCCCTGCTCCAGCCGTCCAGGTTGCGGTATTCGTCCATGTCCAGCAGCAGGATGAGCAGGGTCAGGTCGGGATGATCCAGCAGCTCGCCGATGCGGAAGAGCTCGGGCAGCAGATGCCAGGGTTGTCCCGTCTTGGGGCTCTTGCGGCGGCGGGAGACCTCGCCGGTCTCCGGGTCCAGCCACAGCACGTATTTCAGGTGGGGCAGGGGACAGACCAGGGTCACCGGCCCTTCCTCCAGAAAAACAGCCAGCTTGCGCCGGAGCCGCTCGAAGGAGCGGGTCTGGACCTCGATGACGCCCGCTTCGTTTTTGATGTCCGCCACGAAGCCCAGATAGGGGACCTCGTGGAAGGCCGGGTCCGGCTCCATGTAGAATTTGATGGCCGCGTGCAGGGTCTTTTCGCTCAAGGTGCCGATGCCTTCCCGCGCGCGCAGGCTGCTTGCGGCTTTCTGCAACGCCTGCGGCAAGGCGTCGTTTCCCCTGCTTTCCTCCATAGCGTCCTCCTCATCCAGTCTGCGCCGTAAAAATATTCGACGCGCTGCCGCCCCGCCCTTTTGTTTGGCCGTAAAACATGCTATAATTTCAGCAGAAAACCCGGCGGCGAGCTCCGCTGGCAGGGAGGTCAATTATGAGCGAAAGACGAGTCTGGTGCATGTTCTTTTCGGCTACCGGCGGCGTGAAAAAGATCGCCACCCAGCTGACCCGGGCCATGTGCGAAAAACTGGAATGCGACCGCCGCACTCTGGATATCTCCACTCCGGCGGGGCGGGAAAAGCCCCCCGTGTTCGCGGCTGACGATATCGTGATCTGCGCCCTGCCGGTCTACGCGGGCCGGGTGCCCAATGTGCTGCTGCCTTATCTGCGCACCATTCAGGGGAACGGCGCCTGGGCCGTGCCCGTGGTGGTCTACGGCAACCGGGCCTATGACAACGCCCTGCGGGAGCTGCAGGGCCTGCTGGAGGAGGGCGGCTGCACCTGCATCGGAGGGGCGGCCTTCATCGCCCAGCATTCCTTCTCCGATACTCTGGCGGCGGGCCGGCCCGACATCACCGACGTCAACGCCGTTTCTACCTTCAGCTACCAGCTGTGCGCCAAGATCCTGGATAACGATTTCTCGCCGGTGACCTTGCCCGGCGTCTATCCGCCCCCCGCCTATTACCAGCCCCGGGACGAAAAGGGCGAGGCCCTTGACTTCCTCAAGGCCAAGCCCCGCACCGGCCCCGGCTGCAACGGCTGCGGCTTTTGCGCCGACGTCTGCCCCACCGGAGCCATCGATCATAACGACCCCACCTCGGTCACCGGGGTCTGCATCAAGTGCAACGCCTGCGTGAAGCGGTGCGTGCGCCACGCCAAGTTCTTCGACGATCCGGCCTATCTCACACACAAAAAGCTGCTGGAGGAGACCTGCACGGAACGGAAAGAACCGGAGCTGTTCTGGTAGGAGCCGCCTATGGAATTCAAAAAGCTGGACAAGGTGCATCAGGGCCGCTTCATCAACCGCTACGACATCACCTACGTCACCCCCTCGGGCCGGGAAAAGGTCTACGAGATGATCAGCCGCGACCCGGAGATAAAGGTGAAGGAGGACCTGTGGCGCAGGCCCCTGGACGCGGTGGCCCTCATCGTCACCGACAAAAGCGGGGAGCGTCTGCTGCTGAACCGTGAGTTCCGCATGGGCGTGGCCGAGTACGTGTATAATTTCCCCGCCGGACTGGTGGAGCCGGGAGAGGATATACTTACCGCCGCCCGCCGGGAGCTGTTCGAGGAAACGGGCCTGACGCTGACAGAGGTCACGGACATCCTGCCTCCCAGCTACAGCGCGCCTGCTTTCGGCAACGAAAAAAACGCCCACGTGGTGGGCGTGGCCGAAGGCGTGCTTCGGGGCAGCGATAGAGAGGTTGAGGATATCAAGGCCGCCTGGTTCAGCAAGGCGGAATTGCGGGAGCTGCTGCGGACCCAGCCTTTCGCCGCCCGCACTCAGGTCTTTTGCTATCAGTGGAGCCGGGAATAAGGCTCAGCTCTTTTTGCGGATCAGATAATAGGTGGCTGTGGTCACGAAGCAGGGGTCGTCCTCATAGCCCTCGCTCCAGGCCGTGGCCGTGGCGGTGGCAAGACGGCCGCCGTCCGCTTGCAAAGTGCAGCGGATGAGCAGGCGGCAGTCCAGGCGCACCGGCTGCAGATAGGTCAGGGACAGGTTCACCGTGGGCGTGAATTCGCAGTCGTTGACGCAGTAGATCAGGGTGCCCATGGCGTGGTCGGCCAAAGCGGCGGACACGCCGCCGTGGATGGTGGTGGCCGCCGGGTTGTACATCCAGGGTTTTATCTCCATGGCTATGGTGAGCTCCCGGCGGGAAAGGTCGCAGTCCACCAGCTGCATGCCTAACCCTGCGTTGATGGTGCCTTCCTGCTGAGGGCCGCTGGCGAAGGCCAGCGAGGCGTGGATGCGTTCGACGAATTCTTCCTGGCTTTGGGGTGCGATTCTCATGGCGCTCCTCCCTGTTTTCGTTGCACGAGGGTCATTATAACAAAAA
>CAMZIS010000178.1 GCA_947307285.1 uncultured Peptococcaceae bacterium
GACGAGGCCGAGATCTGTGACATCGCCGCCTCGGCGCAGGAAGCCATCTGCGACGTGCTCTCCGCCAAGGCCGTGGCCGCCGCACGGCGGGAAGGCCTGCCTTTGATCGTGCTGGCCGGCGGCGTGGCCGCCAACGCCCGCCTCAGGGAGCTGCTGCGGCAGCGGGCGGATGCGGCCGGTATCGGGACCGTCTGGCCCTCGCCGGTGCTGTGCACCGACAACGCGGCCATGATCGGCGCCGCCGCCTATGATAAATACCTGGCCGGTGAGTTTGCCTCGTTGGACCTGAACGCCGATCCCAGACTGCCTTTGGAATAACAGACGCTTCCCATCCCCTGTTCCCATGCGGGAGCAGGGGTTTTTATATGGCGCAACACTTTTTGTCTTTCCTTCCACAGGCGATAATTTTCCTGTGGATTTATGCTTGTGGATAATGTGGATTAAAATGTTGATAACTCAGTTTCAGTGGTCTTTTTGTGTCGGACAAGGTCGGAACCTCACCCCTTGACAAGCATAAAAGACCAGCTAAAGCTCATTTCCTTTTTTAATGCTTCGCCGGCCTTGATTCCTGCTTTTTTCCTTGCGCCGGCTGTGCAGACGCAAAAAAACAGCCCGCAAAAGCGGGCTGTCTGAGTTTTCGCATTTACGGACGGGATCAGACTTTTTTATGCTTGGCGCCTTTTTTGGCGGTGCAGATGCGGCTGAGGAAATCGGCGTCTTCCGGATCCATATCGCTTTTCGGGATATAGCAGGCCGACTCGGGCAGGTTGAAGACGAACATGTGCTTGTTCTCGCCGCTGGAGCCTATCTGCTGCCAGGAATATTCTTCGATATTGTTGATGGACAGCTCTTCCACCACGATGCCGTTGCGCTTATCCACGCTGATGCGGTTGCGCCGGCCCACCTCGTGGCCGTTGCGTTCCATGAACCTTTTGCAGCGCCAGGGGAAGCTGCAGCCGTAGACGGCGGCGATCAGGATCAGGAGGCCGCCTACGATGGGGCCGGTGCCGCCGGCAAAGATCATCAAAATGCCGATGACCACGCCGGCCAGGGCGATGGGTATCATGCTGCGGCCCATAAAGATGTCGCTGAAATAGAAATAGCGCTTCAGATCGTCGGCGCGGATCTCGCTGTCCACCACCACTCGCTGCTGCAGCATAGCTTCCTCCTAAATCTGTTCCTCGTAGGCTTCAAGCACCTCGGCGGTGGGCTCCACCGACCAGTCCACGTCGCTGCTGGTGCCGTCGCCGTTGCGGTAGATGGCGCCCCAGTCGCCGTCGCTCAGCACGTAGACGATGGGCTTTTCCGTACCTTCCGCGTCGTTTTCGTCAGCGTAGACCGTGACCGTGCTCATGGCGGCGTAGTCGTAGGACAGGGAGATGACCGTGTCGCCAGCGCTGTTGATGAAGCCGTATTTGCCGCCCTGCTTGACCTTGATCAGAGGCCAGGCCGACTGCAGGGAGTTCATCTGCAGGTCTTCGTAATTGGGGAAGATGGAGATCTCGCCCCGCATGTTCACCGCGCCGTACAGGCCGTCCTTCTTCACCCGCACCAAAGTGCCGATGAAGCGGCCGTTGTCCGCCCTGAGCACCTCGGCTTCGTCCCACTGGTGCTCGGTGATCTGCTCCATGGTCTCCCGGTCGAAAAAGCGCCACTGGCCGTCCTGTTTCAGGGCATAGGCGTGAGGCAGCAGGATGACGCCTTCGTAGATATCGTCCAGCAGGCGTTCGCCGCCGGCGTCCACCAGGCCGTAGGCCCCTTCCTTGCCGGTGATGTAGTAGACCTGATAGATGCTGGTGACGCCGCCGCCGGCGCCGTTCTCGCTGAAATAGAGCACGGTGGGCGTGCCCTCTATGGTCTGCGAGGTCTCTGCGTCTATGATATCGACCACGGCGTCCCGCGCGGAAGTAGCGGTAGAGAAAAGGCCGTTAACCAGGCCGTAGACTCCGCCCACGCACAAACAGGCTACCACCACGATGGCCGCTCTGGTCAAGGTAAGCAGGGTTTGCCCTTCGGCATATTTGATACGCACCATGATTCTCCCTTTTGCGAATTGTGCAGAAAACTGCTGATAGTATTATACCACCGTTTAGCCGCAAAACAAATATTTTTTGCTTTTATTTTAGGCATTTGCTATAATACTATAATAATGGTAATATCCGGATCATTCATGTATCGGGCCTGAACAGGCCGGCAGTTCCCCGACAAAAAGCGTTTGCAGGGAGTCAAAACATGAAATCTATCATCGTGGGCGGCGGTAAAGTGGGCTTTGCCCTGGCCGCCAACCTGTGCCAGGAGGGCCATGACGTCACCGTCATCGACAAGGACCGCTCCCGCCTGGACATCATGGAAGAACATCTCAACATAAGCACCGTACACGGCAACGCGGCCAAGCTGGAGACCCTGGCCGAAGCCGACGCCGCCGGTACGGACCTGATCATCGCCGTCACCGATAAGGACGAGCTGAACCTGGTCACCTGCTTCCTGGCCCGGCGAGCCGGGGTCAAAAGCGCCATCGCCCGGGTGCGGGCCCCCGGCTACAGCGACCTCAACAACTCCGACGCCCTGAACGCCTTGGGCATCGATATGCTGATCAACCCGGAAAAGGTCGCCGCCCAGGAGATAGCCAAGCTCATCCGCTATCCCGAGGCCAACCACGTATCCTATCTCTACGGCGGCCAGCTGGCCATGGTGGAACTGAGCCTTAAAGAAAACTGCTCCCGTCTGGACGTGCCCCTGTCCGAACTGCGCTGCCCCGTGCCCTGCATCATCATGGGCATCGAGCACGAAGGCGAGCTGATCATCCCCCGGGGCGGCGC
>CAMZIS010000179.1 GCA_947307285.1 uncultured Peptococcaceae bacterium
CGCAGAGCCGTCCCTACAGCCGTCCCGCCTGTCCGGCCTGCGGCCGCCCCCTGAAGCCGGGAGTGAAGTATTGCCCCGGTTGCGGGTCGCCAGTGGGAACAGCAACGTCGGCTGACGCCGCCGTTGCTGTGTCAAAATCCGCCGCAGCTTCCGCGTCGGTCTTTGAGCAAGGGGCAGCGGAGGCTGCCTATTCCTACAGCGACGGCGATCGGCCCCCCACTGAGATCAGTCCCGCCCTGCCGCCCCTTCCTAAAGCCAAGCCCAGCCTCGCCCTGCCCGGCTTTTCCGGGCCGGAGCTGACCAAAGCGCTGGTCATGGCCGAGATATTGGGGCCTTGTAAGGCAAGACAGCATCACTGATAATACTTGTAATCGACCCGCCCGCTTTTGTGGGCGGGTCTTTTTTTATGCCGCGCTTTGTGCTATATTTAGAAATGATAAAACTCCGGGAGGACCTCATGCCCCGCTTTTCCCTCAATTCCAACCAGCTCAAGCTCGTCGCCATCATCGCCATGACGGTGGACCACCTGACCTGGACCGTTTTCCCCGGCCTGCAGACGGCCTGGTACGTCCTGCTGCTGCACACCGTGGGCCGCCTCACCGCGCCCATCATGTGGTTTTTCATCGCCGAGGGCTGCCATTACACCCACAGCATGAAGAAGTATCTGGGCCGCCTCTTCGGCTTTGCCCTGGTCTCCCACTTTGCCTACGATTTCGCCTTCGGCATCCCCTTCCTGCCCCTTTCCACCGGCCCCTTCAACCAGACCAGCGTCATGTGGTCTCTGGCCTGGGCCGTGGTGATGGTGGCCCTGTGGAAGCGGGAGTCCTGGCCCGGCTGGGTCAAGGGCGTCGCCACCGCCGCCATCTGCCTCGTATCCTTCCCCTCGGACTGGTCCAGCATCGCCGTGATGTGCCCCTTCTACCTCTACGCCCACCGGGGAAATTTCCGGCTCCAGGCCCGGGACATCGTGTTCTGGTCCTTCATCTACGCCGCGGTCTATTTCGTCTTCATCGACAAGGTCTACGGCTGCCTGCAGATGCTGACCTGCCTAAGCCTTCCCCTGCTTTCCCGCTATAACGGCGAGCGGGGAAAATGGCGGGGCATGAAATGGCTCTTTTATATATACTACCCGGCCCACCTGTTTTTGATCGGCTTCCTGCGTTTGGCCCTGCACGGCGATATCTCGACCATCTTTTAATTACACAGGCACATAAAGAAAGAGGGAAAGGACAGCTCCTTTCCCTCTTTTTTGCTATGATTATACGGTTTTCATTCCGACGGCGAGGAGGCAATGGCCTGCTCCTCTTCTTTTTCCAGGGCGGCTTCTTTCGCTTCCTCCGCTTCTTTTTCCGCCTCCAGCTCCGCGATCTCCTTGCTCAGCCATTTTTCGGCCTTGGGCATCTTCCAGCGGAAGCGGGCCGCCAGCAGGCGGACGATGAAGACCACGGCGGCGCAGACCAGCATGGCCGTCTGCTGGCCCAGCACGTCCCAGAGCAGGCCGCCGACCAGGGCCCCGATGATGCAGGCACAGGCATAGAAATGCTTGGTGAAGATGTAGGGCAGGGTCTGGGTGACCAGGTCCCGCAGCAGGCCGCCGCCTACGCCGGTCAGGGTGCCGATGAAGACCATCAAAAACAGATTGTCCCCGTGGCCCGCCGCCACCACGGCGGACATGCCGGCCGCGGTGAACAGGCCCACGCCCACGGAATCGGAAAGCAGCATGGTCAGGTCGTAGGCCCGCTGGTTCTTCATGGCGAAGCGGTAGACCTTGGGGATGAGCATGATGCAGGACACGATGACCGCGGTCAGGGCGTAGATGGGCTTTTGGAACATCACCGGCGGCAGCTGGCCCAAAAAGGCGTCGCGCAGGATACCGCCGCCGCAGGCGGCGATGACGCCCACCATGACCACGCCGAACAGGTCCAGATTCTTTTTTATGCCCACCAGCACGCCGGAGAGGGCGAAGGCCACGGTGCCGATGAGCTCCAGGGCCAGCACGTATTTTTCCATGAGGAAGAAAGCTCCTTGGGTTATATCTTTCCGCGAAAAGGCGGACGCGGCAGCTCGCCGCGCCCGGCCTTGTTTTACGTTGCTACTTTACCACGATGCTTCCCGGGGCCACGCCGCCTTCGATATCCAAAATCAGCCAGCCGGCCTCGCCGTTTTGCACGCCCTTCTTTTGCAGGTTGGCCCGCATCTCCAGATCCAGGTCCTGCCCGGTGTTCTTATAGGCGTGCAGCACCTGGGTGGGGGTCTCGCTGCCGCCGGAGAGCAGCCGCACCGCGTCGTCGGTGTTAAAGCCGCCCTTGGCCGCCCGGCCCTGGACCACGGTCTTGTTCTTGAACAGCTTGGCCCGTTTGAGGCCCACTTCCGTGGCCTTGGGCGCGATGGTGAAGCTGTCCTCCACCGTGAACATGTTGGCAAAGTCGCCGTACTCCTCAGTGGCGGCCTGGTCCGCCGCCTCGTTCATGGCGATGATCTCCTTCACCTCGGCCAGGGTGGCGTGGCGGATGGCGTCGTCCAGCTTGTCGTTGTCGATGACGCCGTCGCCGTCCCGGTCCACAGCGAAGAAACGCTGCTTGTAATAGAGGCCGTAATTGTTCCTGACTTTGTTCTCGCAGCTTTCGCAGATGGTCTCGCCGTCAGCCAGCACGCGTGAAGAAAAGAACTTCAGCTCGCCGCCGCAGATGGGGCAGACCTTCTTTTCCTTTTCCTTCTTTTTCCCGAACAGTCCCATAGGCTTACCTCCTTTGGTGAAACGCATACTTCGACTGCAACTGCAAGTGCTTTATCTACCGGCCCGTT
>CAMZIS010000180.1 GCA_947307285.1 uncultured Peptococcaceae bacterium
CGGGAGAGCCGTCGCAGTCCCTGATCTTCAGCGGGAAGCAGCTGAACCAGAACAGGTCGGAGCCGCACAGTCCCAGATTGCACAGGTTCTCGATATTGACGATATCCTGGGCCGCGAACAGCTTTTTGTGCCGGGTCAGGTTTTCGTCGGCGATGGGGTCCAGACCGATGACGTCGAAACCGACG
Source organism: uncultured Peptococcaceae bacterium (assembly GCA_947307285.1). Lineage (GTDB taxonomy): Bacteria > Bacillota > Dehalobacteriia > UBA4068 > UBA4068 > CALXSV01. Next base: position 186 of record CAMZIS010000180.1, read on the forward strand.
CCCTTGTAGCTGCCGCGGATGATGTGATCCAGCACCTTTTCGTCCAGACAGGGATAATCGCCGAAATAGGAATCGCGGCCCCAGCGCTCATCCCAGCCCAGGTAGAAGAGGAGGAAATCCGCCGCCTCCGCCTTTTCTCCATAGCGGGTGAGGAAGTCCATAGTGATGGGCTCCCCTTCCCCCAGGGCGCGGCAGTCGATCACCAGGGCTTTGCCGATGAACTGCTCAGGCGGGAACGCGTCCAGAGCGGTGCGGCCGGGATAGAGATGGGCCGGCGGGTCCATGTGGGTGCCCGTATGGGTGTACATGGTTATCTTCGTTTCCTTGAAGCCGTCCTTTTCGTAGGTATTGGCCGGCTGGAAGACCGGCGGCTCCGTGCCCGGATAGACCGGCATGGACGGGTCGATGGTATGAGTGAGATCGATGACTTTCATGGCTGTGTTCTCCGCTGTTCAGTCTGACTCCTGCGACGCTATATCAGCACCAGCCGGGTATCGCCTTTTTCCTCCACCCGGCCTACGATGCGGCTCATGGGCGCCACCTCCTGCAGACGGGGCAGCAGGGCCATAGCGTCTCTGGCCGGCAGGGCGGCCAGCAGACCGCCGGAGGTCTGGGGGTCGGCGGCCAGGTCCACCTTGGAGCGGAGCACGCCGCTGTTCACCCGCATCTCCGGCTGGACGTGATCGTAATTGCGGTAGGCGCCGGCGGGGATGATGCCCATGGTGGCCAGCTTCTGCGCGCCGGGCAAAATGGGGAAGGCTTTGGTGTCCAGCACCAGGGTGACGCTGCCACCTGACATCTCGTAAGCGTGCCCCAGCAGACCGAAGCCGGTCACGTCGGTGCAGGCGTGGACATGGGGAGCGGCGGCGATGAGGCGGCCGGTCTCCTTGTTCAGGGTGGCCATCTGCCGCGTCATGGTCGCGTAATCATCCTCGGCCACCAGGTCCACCTTGGCGCCGGTGGTGAGCACGCCGCAGCCCAGAGCTTTGGTGAGGATGAGCAGGTCGCCGGGCTGAGCGCCCACGTTGCGCAGGATGCGGCGGGGGTCCACGAAGCCGGTGACGCACATGCCGTACTTGGGCTCGTCGTCGTGGATGGAATGGCCGCCCGCCACCACGCAGCCGGCCTCCACGGCCTTGTCATGGCCGCCGGCCAGGATGGCGCGGATGATCTCCCGGTCCATGCAGCCGGGGACGCAGAGCAGGTTCATGGCAAGATGAGGCGTGCCTCCCATGGCGTATATGTCGCTGATGGCGTTGGCCGCGGCGATCTGGCCGTACATATAAGGGTCGTCCACGATGGGGGTGAAAAAGTCCACCGTCTCCACGATGGCCAGCCTGTCGCTGACCCGGTAGACGCAGGCGTCGTCGCTGCTGTCATAGCCCACCAGCAGGTCTTTGTCCTGCCGGTTGGGCAGGCGGGACAATATCTCGTCCAGCGCGCCGGGCCCCAGTTTGGCCGCGCAGCCGGAAGCCTTGGTCATCTCCGTCAGTCTCTGTCCTTTTTCCATCGCTCTGCCCTCCCTTTCGTCTCTTTTTTAAGTGTACCACGAAGGCTGACCTCGTACAAGGGCAGGAAACCGTTGGGCCTGCCGCTTTTGATCAGAAAAACCGATGGCAAAGCAAAAACCCGGTGGGAGCCGGGCCTTTACTTTAGGTTATGAGCGAGATTTGCGGCCCGGGGCCAATACCGAACAAAAGCGGTCCGGACCGGAATATAAAACAAGGAGGGGAACGGGAAACGGTGGATCAACAAGGGGGAGGTAAGGACTTAAGGGAGTGTATTATGAAAATGAAAAGCGATTAAACGGATTCGGTAAGGGCTTCCAGGGGAACGCCCCGGTTGAAGCGGGCCACCCAGCGGGCGGTGCAGTTTTTGTAGGATGCGAACAGGCGTCGGGCCCGGTTCACGTCGCCGTAGACCTGCCACAGGCCGCAGTATTTGCTGCCGGCGGCGCCCTGTTCGATGAAGCCGCGCACGTCCTCTACGGGGTAGCCCAGGAAGAGGCCGATCTCGTGGGGGAAATCACCGCCTGCGCGCAGACGGCGCATAAGCTCGGCCAGGCATTTGTTCTGAGAAAGCTCCGGGTAGCCCGCCTCTTTCAGCAGGTCGGCCGCCTCCGGACGGGCCAGGTCCCGGCCCAGCATGGCCGGACGGTAGAGGTAGAGCAGGGCCCGGCCTTCCCGGAAACGCAGGGGGATCAGGCGGAGGCCTTTTTTGACGATCACCCGGTTGATGGCGGCGATTTCCCGGAACAGACGCTTTTTGGAACCGTAAGCGCAGGAAAACAGGTTGCCGCTTTTCAGCCCGGCCAGGGTGGGAGCTCCTTTTTCTACCAGATACCCTTCAGACAAATCAGCCTCCGTGAGATTTACGCCGGTTGGCTCCGGCAAATCAGTTAGCATTAACTAACTATGGTTAGCATAGACTAACCTGCTTGGATTGTCAAGCCTTTTTCAGAAAAATTCTCCGCCGCGCTTTCCTCTTGCAACGGCTCTATTATGCCGCGAAAATATAAAAATATGCGGTCAGTTTTTCCGAAAAGCCGCTGATTGACTGCAAATCCGCCGCCTGATATAATAAACAGGCCGGCTGCAAACGTTC
>CAMZIS010000181.1 GCA_947307285.1 uncultured Peptococcaceae bacterium
GTCGCCAGGGCGTATCCAGCCTATCTTGCGCAGGGGCATGGCGAAGAGCCAGGTGAGGACCGCCGGCAGCACGATGCAGATGAGCAGCATACCCAGCCAGCTCATGGGGCCGCCGAAGCTTTCCGCGGTCATGACGCCGATGGGGCCCACCAGACCGCAGGTGCCCATGCCGGAGGCCACGGCGATGCCGTTTTCCATGTGGAAGACGCAGGTGGAGATGGGGCCGGTGACCGCCGCCGCCAGAGTGGGCGGGATCCAGATGCGGGGATTGCGCACGATGTTGCCCATCTGCAGCATGGAGGTGCCCAGACCCTGGGCGATGAGGCCGCCCCACTTGTTCTCCGGGAAGCTCATGACGGCGAAGCCGATCATCTGGGCGCAGCAGCCGGCCGTGGCCGCGCCGCCGGCCAGTCCCACCAGGCCGATGGTGACGCAGATGGCGGCGGAGCTGATGGGCAACGTCAGGATCATGCCCACGATGACCGAGACCAGGATGCCCATGATCAGGGGATGCAGCTCGGTGGTGACCATGATGAGGTCGCCCAGAGCGATCATCAGTTTATTGATGGCGGGACCCACGGCCACAGCCACCAGGCAGCCCACCAGAATGGTGACGCAGGGCGTGACCAGGATATCCACCTTGGTTTCCTTGGAGACCAGCTTGCCGCATTCGCAGGCCAGCACCACGCAGATGAAGGCGCCCAAAGGACCGCCCAGCGTATAGGAGCACAGGCCTACGGCGCACAGGGAGAACAGCACCAGATTGGGGGCCTGCAGGCCGTAGCCGATGGCGATGGCGATGGCAGGTCCGGCGGCGGAGGAGGCGAACTTGGCGATATCCACCAGCCAGGGCCAGTTCAGCTTGTCCCCTACCGTATTGAGGATGGTGCCGATGAGCAGCGAAGCGAACAGACCCAAGGCCATGGCGCCCAGGGCGTCGATGAGATAGCGCTTGACGCTGATCTCGATATTCTTACGCGCGAGGAAGGCGGAGAAGCCGCTTTTGCTTTCGGTCATGGTGTGCCTCCTTTCTGCGCCGGACAGCCGGCGCATCCGCAGACGCAGCTAAAGGCTACTGTCTTGACAGCTAACAAGATACTTGACAACCGCCGAGAAACACTATATCATTGTTTTAGCAAATATGCAAGAGTTTTCTGAAAATTTTTTGGAGGAAATATGCACGCCGAAGAACGCCGCACCAGACTGCTGGAGATATTGCAGGACAAGGACGAATACCAAAACGCCGCCGGACTGGCCAAGCAGCTCAACGTGAGCCGCCAGATCATCGTCTCCGACGTGGCCATACTCAGGGAACGGGGCTGGGACATCATCTCCACCCCCCGGGGCTATCTGCTGGACGAACACTCGGACTGGGGCTATTCCGGCACCGTGGCCTGCCGCCACGACGGGGAGGGCGTGCGGAAGGAGTTTTATATAATCGTAGACAACGGCGGCGCGGTGATCGACATCTCCGTGGAGCACCCCATCTACGGCCAGATCACGGCGAGATTGGACATCCGCTCCCGCTACGAGGCGGATCTGTTCATCGAGCGCTGCCGGGAGGAAAAAGCGGCCCTGCTTTCCTCCCTCACCGACGGGCTGCACCTGCACCGCATCGGCGTGCCGCGGCGGGAGGATTTCCTGCGCATCCGCTCCCAGCTGAAGGAGGCGGGCATCCTGGCTGATTCTGCCGAATAAGAAGACTGATATATCGACTGCCAAAGCGATGATCCTTTATCTGCCGGTCTTTATCCCGGCGGGGTCCCGCTTTTCCCGACATATAAAAGCATAAGAAAAACGCCCCTTGCGGGGCGTTTTATCGTATGCGTCAGATCCACATATCTACTTTTCTCGCTTCCCTGATTATGTTCATGTCGTGGCATTCCAGTATCACGTTTTCGCAGTCGCCGCAGCAAGCGAAGAATTCGTCCGTCCGGGCGTCGTCTGCGGTCTGCCAATGGTTGAGATAGAGGGTATCCAGCACCCCGCACCCGCGGAAGAAGCGCCTGAAGTCCTCCACGGAGGAAACGTCCCACTTGGAGATATCCACCGTCCGCAGCTCGCTGCAGTTTTCAAAGACGCCGCGCATCTGCCTGACGTTGGAAACGTCCAATTTGTATAAAAAGACGTTTATGAGAGACGAGCATGACCTGAACATCCCCGTCATGTCCCTGACCTCCGAGGTATCGAGCGCGTCCAGTTTAATATTTTCCAGTATCCGGCAATCCGCGAACATATTACGGCAGGTCCTGGCCTTGGCGCCGGGCCGCGCCGTAACGGTGAATATCCGGTCTCTCAGATGGTACCAGGGCGGGAGCTGCCGCTCGGAGGCTTCGCCTTCCTGCGCAGGCTGGGCGCTCCAGTCGGGGAGCTCGCCGTCGATCACCAGTTCGTCCTCGTCCTCTATGAAATGCCAGCCGCATCGTGCGGGCTTTTCGACAGGCTTTTCCGCAGGTTTTTCCGCGGGCTTTTCCGCGGGCATTTCCGCGAGCTTTTCCGCGGGCTTTTCCGCGAGCTTTTCGGCGGGCTTTTCCGCGGGCTTCGGCGCGGCAGGCACAGTGGGGGCTGCCTGCTCTTTTGCCGCGGCTTTCGCTCCGGCCTTGGTCTCCTGCTGATGCGGGCGGGACGCGCTCTCGTCCGCGGCCGCCGCTTTCCCGGCTTGCGGTGCGGCGGGCGTCGGGTCCTCGACCTTTACCCCCGCCGGCAGCAGCCGCGTCACGGTCTCGTCATCGGCGATCACCCGCAGGGACTGGGGCACGTTTTCGAACATGTCCTCCGTGTT
>CAMZIS010000182.1 GCA_947307285.1 uncultured Peptococcaceae bacterium
CACGTAGCAGACTCTTTCGTTCTTCTCATGGGGCCGCAGGAAGGGGTTCCCGCTGCCCGCTTTGTCCGCGGCAAGATAATCCAGAGCCTGCAACACCCGGCCCGGCATGTCCAGCTTTACGGGCCTATCCGCGCCGCAGGCCAGCAGCACATATGCATAGCCCCGCCGTTTCAGCTCCGCTCCGTCCGGGGCGGGGGCCCCGGTGAGGAATTCGCCGCCCATGGACAGGGCGATGGCGATATCTTTATCTATGGCCTCCTCGCTGATGCGGAAGCCGGGGATGACGTACCGCGGCACGCCGCCCGGGCGCTCCTCTTTTTCGAACAGGGTGACCGGGCAGCCGGCCCGGCCCAGGAAATAGGCGGCAGCAAGGCCGGCGGGGCCGCCGCCGATGACAGCGCATTTGGGGCCGTCGAGAGCCGGGGGCGTAAGGGTGGGCAGCACCTGCTCATAAGCGGCTTCCGCGGCTTTGAGCTTGGCGCCGCGGATGTCCACCGCCGCGTCCATAAAGCGGCGGGTGCAGCGCTCCATGCAGCGGTGGGCGCATATGGTACCGGTGGTGAAGGGCAGGGGGTTCTTGGCCAGGATCAGCCGCAGCGCCTCCGCATCCTTGCCCTGCCGCAGCAGCTCCAGGTATTCCGGCGCGTCCTGACCGATGGGGCAGGCCTCCCGGCAGGGAGCGATATAGCAGTCGATGAGGGGAGAGGGCGTGTCGCCTTTGCCCAAGTCAATGGCTTTGGCCGGATGGCGGTGCCGGGGCAGAGTGGGGGCTTCTTCGCTCAAGCGCGCCACGGCCGCCGCGTCCACGCCGCTGAAGGGCGCGAAATCGCAGCTTTCCAGCAGCTTCGCCATCTGGTGCAGACGGCCGTAGCCGCCGGGCTGCAGCAGGGTGGTGGCCACGGTGACGGGCCAGACGCCGGCTTCAAACAAAGGCTTCACGTTGAAGTAATCGATGCCGCCGGAGAAAGAAAGGCGCAGCCGGCCCTGGAATTCTGCCGCTATGCGGCGGGCCATTTCGACGGTTAGCAGGTAAAGAGAGCGGCCGCTCATGTACATTTCGTCGCTGGGCAGCTCGCCCGCCTTCACGTCCACCGGGCAGGTGTTGGACAGCTTCAGGCCGAATTCCAGCCCCTTGCTTTCGGCCAGCGCCTGCAGGCGGCGGAACATGGGCACGGCGTCGGCCCATTGCAGGTCGGTTTTGTAGTGGTGGTCGTCGAAGGCGATATAGCCGAAGCCCGCCTGGTCCAGCCGCTGCCGCACGAAGTCGTAGCCCAGCAGGGTGGGGTTGCATTTGACGAAGGTGTTGAGGCCCTTTTCCTCGATGAGATAGGCGGCGATGCTCTCGATCTCCTGAGGCGGGCAGCCGTGGAGGGTGGACACGGTGACGCTGCGGCAGATATGGGGGTCGATGCCGCGGATGAAATCGGCCAGCTGCGGCAGGCGGGAGCAGGCGATATCCAGACATTCCCGGAACTCCGGCGTGGCGGAGGCGTCCTTTATGCCGTTGATGAAGGCGTCCAGCTTGGGCGTTTTGATGCCCGCCAGATCGTAGCCCACGCTCATGTTGAACACGAAGCCGTCGGACTGGCCCAAACCCCAGAGGCGGCTCACGATCTTACAGGCCACCCAGGCCTTGACGTATTCGGCGAAGGCCTGGGGCACTGTCAGCTCGGTGGACCATTCGCAGTTGTAGCCCTCGTAATCCGCCTTGATGCAGGGCCGGCTGATGCAGGCGGCCAGCTCTGCCCCGTCCATTTTCTGCACCGTCTTCAGCTCGAAAAAGCGGGCGCCGCAGCAGTAGGCGGTGACGATGTTCTGGGCCATCTGCGTATGGGGCCCGGCTGCCGGGCCGATGGGCGTTTCCAGCTTTTCCCCGAAGATGGGAAGGGCCTTCCCGCCCGCCTTGTAAAACCGCCTTTCCCCGAAGACCGTGCCCTGCCGCTCGTACTCCGTGAGCAGCCGTTCCAGCAGCTCTCCGAAGGGCAGGGGCTTCATTTTCTCGCTCATAGTCTCTCTCCGATCTTTATCTCTTTGGTCCGTGATATATGCCCGTTTCAGCCGTTGATGCGCCGCCACAGCCTGACGGCGGCCTCTTTGATGCGGGCGTTCATGGCTTCCTCGTCCACGCAGAGGAGCTTGCGGTCGCGCATCAGCACGCGGCCCGCGCACATGGTGGTCTCGCACTGGCGGCCGGCCACGCCGAAGATGAGGTGGCCGTCGATATTGCTCCCGTCCAGGGGGGTGAAGGGCCGGTAATCCATGACGATGACGTCCGCCGCCGCCCCCGCTTTCAGCACGCCCAGGGGCGCCTCGAAGTAGCGGCTGCAGATGGCGGGGTTGTTGTAGAACAGCATCTGCGTCACCTCGCCCCAGGCCACGTTGGGCCGGCAGGCGTTGTGCCGCTGGATGGTGAGGGCGTTTTTCAGGCTCTCCAGCATGTCGAAGGTGTAGGAATCCGTGCCCAGGCCCACGGTGACGCCGGCCTGCATCATCTGCAGCACCGGGGCGCAGCCCACGGCGTTGCCCATGTTGGACTGGGGATTGGTGCAGACCATGGTGCCGGTGTCAGAGAGGATGTCCATTTCCCCGCGGTTGATGTGGATGCAGTGGCCCAGCATGGTCTTCTCGCCCAGCAGACCGTGGTTGAGCAGGCGGTTCACCGGACGGGTGCCGTAGTTCAGGGCGGAATCGTAGACGTCGTTCAGGCCTTCTGCCACGTGGATGTGGAAGCCGGTGCGGCCGTCGTTTTCCTTCACCATGGCGTCCA
>CAMZIS010000183.1 GCA_947307285.1 uncultured Peptococcaceae bacterium
GTGTTGAAAACGGCCATCTGCGGCTTTTCGGACACGAAGGACTGCAGGGTGCCGTCGGCGCGCAGGATGGGCAGGGCGTTCAGCTTGTGGTCCCAGATCAGGTCGTTGGCGTCCTTGAGGCTGACGCCTTCTTCGGCGTAGATGATACGGGACAGAGGCGTCATGAATTCGCTCACCGGCGTGTCCATGGCCATGCGGCTGACCCGGTAATCGCGGCTGGTGACGATGCCGCAAAGACGGCCGTGGGGCGTGCCGTCCTCGGTCACGGCCATGGTGGAATGGCCCAGACGCTGCTTGAGCTCGACCACGTCAGCCAGGGTGTCGTCAGGGCGGAGATTGGAGTCGGAGGCCACGAAGCCGGCCTTGTAATTCTTCACCCGCCGCACCATTTCGCACTGGGATTCGATGCTCTGGGAAACGAAGATGAAGCTGAGACCGCCTTCCTTGGCCAGGGCGATGGCCATGCGGTCGTCGGAGACCGCCTGCATGATGGCGGAGGTCACCGGCACGTTGATGCTGAGGGCAGATTCCTCCCCCCGGCGGAAACGCACCAGCGGCGTCTTCAACGAGACGTTGGCAGGCACGCAGTCGGCGGAGGAATAACCGGGGATCAGCAGGTATTCGCTGAAGGTATGGGATACGTCTTCGCAAAAATAGGCCATCGTTCGGCTCCTTTCGGGGGTATTATAATTATTTTACACCACCCCTGCCCCGCAAGACAAGCTCATTTTCATTTTTTATTAAACGGTCTGACGATTATTCCCGCTTTGCGCCACGCCCCCTGCTCCCCTACGCTGTATGAACATTGGCTGAATTCCTTCTTTGGGCTTGACATTCCGCGAACAGGGCATATAATAAAAATAAGGAACATGGTTCCTGTTCAATTTCATAGCAGCGCAGACATGGAATGGGGTGCGAATCCCCAGCGGGCCGGCCACTGTAACGTGGAGCCCCTCCCAGGCGAAAGCAGCCATTGGCGAAAGCTGAGAAGGCGGGAGCGGGCGAAGAAGCGGAGTCAGGATACTTTCTGCGTCGAGTCCCCCCAGGGCGGGATCTGTTTTGCAATATCCGCACAAAACTATGGTTTTGCGCGGTTTTTTATTTACCGCCCTGCATCAATATAGTTCTCAAAGCGTGCCCACGCTAAAAATGTCCGGGCCTTCATTCGCCAAGGGAGGGGAGCCATCCCCTCCCGCATCCTTTCTAAAAAATCAGCAACACGAGATCATCCGGCAGCACGCCCAGTGCCAGCTGGCGGCGGATTCATTCTTCTCCTTCTTCTGTAAAGAAAAAGCCCTGATAAACGTCTATATCAGGGCCTTTTCTTTTGTTCTTTTCAGGATCTTTGCCTCCTGCCGGATTCTTATGCCGCAAAGAAGCACCTGTCTTTTATGGACAGGTGCTTTTGCTTACTTGAAAACTAAAAGAGCTTTTTGTATTGCCCTGGGTCAGGCTTCCCGCCAGGCTTCGACGATCTCGCCCACGTAGACGCGGTGGTAATCCTTCAGCGGGTAGACCTCGGCGTCGTCCTCCGGATAGACGATCTTTTTGGGGTCGATATCGTCCCACAGTATCTTTTTGCAGATCAGCACCAGCTTGGCTTCGGCGATATAGGGCGTGCCGCCCAGACCGCATTCCACGTGGAAGCCGCAGTTTTTGATCTTGTCCTCGTCCCGGCCGCTGACCGTGCCGCAGTAATTGACCTTGTCGTCATATTCCTTGGGCAGGACGGAAAGGGAAAAATAATCCTCCCGTTCCAGGAAGCCCAGGGTGTGCCGGGTGGGCCGCACGTAGATGGTGGCCGCCGGCCGGCTCCACAAAGAGCCCAGTCCGCCCCAGCCCACGGCCATGGTGTTGCAGTCCTCCTTGGTGCCGGCGGTCAGCAGCATGCCGTCCATGAAAAAGGAAAATATCTCCGGGGAAAGCTTCATCCAGTCGTCGTACTTTTTCAGCGCCATGTTTCGTCCTCCTCTGTTTATTCATAATTATCAATATAGCCGTTAAGCAGATCTATGCCTGCGGCGTCAGCTCAGCTCCGCCCCGGGGAAGCTCTTTTTCTCCCCCGGCCCGCACAGGGGCAGCAGTTCTCCCCGGCGGCACAGCCAGGCCGGACCGGAAAGCGTAACCCGCTCCGCGTCCCGCCCTTCCTGCAGCAGCCAGCCGCCGTCGGACAGGCAGACGAAGGGCCGCCGGAAGCTGTCCGGCAGGCTGATGTCGCGCATCAGCTCTAAACCGTCCAGGGTATCCCTGCTGTCGGGTTCGAAATGGGGCAGGATGCTGATCCGGGTGAGACCGAGGCCGGTGAGATATCGTTGATATGCGGGGTCCACGGCCTCTCCCGGGAGCTCGGGCTGGGCGTAGACCGTATCCGCGCTGTTCATGGAGCCTGCGCTGGTGCCGACCACGGTGCCGTCATAGTCACGCAGGGCCTGTTTCAATCCGATCCCGGCGAAAAAGCGGTTCTGGGTGGGCACGTGGCCGCCGGAGAGGAATACCAGGGAACAGCTATCCAGCAGGCGGCCCAGCTCGCCGCGGTTGCGGTCGTCAAGCATATACAGCCCCCGCAGCTCCACCCCGCTTTGGCTAAAAGACAGGTTCATGTCATGCAGCTGGGCGTCGTTCATCTCCGTATCCGCCGGATCGGAGGCGAT
>CAMZIS010000184.1 GCA_947307285.1 uncultured Peptococcaceae bacterium
TGTTGATGGCCATGGCCACAAACATGCCCAGGAAATAGTTGGTGAAGGTGGCGAAAAACGCCCAGATCAGCGTCCAGGTCAGCACCTCGCCGAAGGTGGCGGCGTAGCTTTGCGTGCCGCTAGACGTGTTGCTGGTCCAGGAGAGCATGGTGTTGAAGTTGTCCAGGCCCACCCAGGTGAACAGGTTGTTGCTGTAGCCGTTGTGGGCGCCATCGTAGTTGGTGAACGCCACCAGCATCATGAACACTATGGGCATGACCGTGAACACCAGTATGCCGGTCATGGGCAGCGCCAACAGCGTCTTGTGGAAGGAATCGTCCACCAGGCTGCGCAGGTCGTCCTTGCCGCTCTTGAGCTTTTTGCCGGAAGCCAGGATCTGCTCCGCGGTCTTGCTCTGGCGGATATTCACCCACCAGGTGTAGATGAAAGCGATGATAAAGAAAATGGTGAGCACGCCGTAAAGCAGGATCTTAAAGGAGTTGTCGTGATAGTGGGTGGTGTACACGTCCAGTATCACGTTGTAATCCTTGGTGGGCCCCAGCTTGCCCAGGGATGGCAGCATGCTCAGCCAGTAACCGCCGGTAGTTACCATATAGAATATGAAAACTATCTCGAACAGCAAAAACAGGATTCCGCGCAGTATCTGGCCGTGGGCGAAGCAGCCCGCGCCCATGATAAAGTAGCTCAGGCGCGTGGGTGTGGAGCCGTTTTTGAAGGTGGTGACCACCTCCGCCACGCTCAGCCCTATGCCCTTTATAAAGCCCCATATCGCGAGCCCCAGCTTTTTGATGCCGTGCCAGACCGCTACGGGTATGGAGCAGAAGAAGCTCTTCAGCCTGTACAAAAATTTCTGCAGTTTTGACAGGCGCAGGTATTCAAGGTCGCTGTATCTCTTCATAAGCATAGCCCCTTTGTAAATACGGCCGGAGCCAGAATTCGATCTGGCTCCGGCCTAATACCTTACGTGTCAGAAGCCTTTCAAATCTTGACTAAGTTCAAAATTGAAGGGTTTCGGTCATCAGTTCTTTACGATGCTGAACGCTTCGCCGTCCCAGGTGATGGTGTAGTTGCCGGCCTCGGCGAACACGATGTTGTTGTCGGGGTTGTCAGCGCCCAGGTCCTTGATCAGCTCGGCGCCTTCGGTCACCTGAGCAAAGCCCTTGTCGGTATCCCAGGAACCGGGATTTACCACACGGCCGCCCATGTAATCGCTCTCGGGCACGTCGAAGGTCAGCGCGTAGGTGCCGTCGCCCTTGCTGGTCAGATAGAAGGTCTTGGCGGTATCGGCGTTGTTCCAGCCGTTCCAGGCGCCCACGAACAGCAGCGCGGTGTTGTCCAGGGTGAACAGCTCTTCGATCTTGGCCTGATAGTTGTCCAGCGCGGCCTGCAGACCGGCTTCGTCAGTGGCGAGCTTCACGTCGTCCGCGATGACCTGGGCGATTCCCCACCAAGAACCGTGGATCTGGCCCTGAGGCACGGAATAGGGAGCCTGCTTGAGCAGGGCAGCCAGGCCGGGGTTGGCCTGTACGGCTTCGGAAGCCTGGGCTACCAGGTTGGAGGGGCCCCAGCTCTTGGCGTCAAAGCGCTGCATCTGGCACTCTTCGCCGGTCAGGTACTGAGCCAGGAAGTGGAGCGCGGCCTGACGGTAAGCGTCATTGCTGGGTTTTACGCCCATGAGCTTGCAGCCGTTGAAGGAACCGATGTGGTACTCAACGCCGTCCACGGTGAAGGAAGGCAGGTCGGTGACGCCCAGGTTGTCGCCCAGGATCTGCTTGGCCAGCTCGTAGTCCCAGATACCGGTCACGACGATGGCCGCATTGCTCTCGAAGGAGTCAGCCTTGGAAGAGGACAGGTGGAAGGGAGACTTGACCAGCTTCTCCATGCCCTTGACGGCAATCAGGCCCTCGGGGCTGTTGAAGGTGTCGCGCACGGAAATGAAGGTGCCCGCGTCATCGGTGGTCCACTCGCTCACGCAGCCGGTGCCGAAGAAGAAGGACGCCAGGTACCAGGAAGAGGTCTGCAGCTCGAAGGCGAAATACTTCTGGGCAGCTTCGCAGTCGGCGATCAGGGCTTCCAGAGAGTCGATGTCTTCCTCGGGGATGATGCTCTTGTCATAGAACATGAAGTAGCCGTTGTCGGCGGTCAGGGGATACGCATACAGCGAATCGCCGCTCTTGGCAGCCGCCACAACGCCCGCAGCGTTCTCGGCAGTGACCTTTTCACTGGCCGCTACGCCAAGCTTGGACAGAGCGCCGGCCTTGACCAGACGGGCGAACTGATCCTGCGGGAAGCAGAAGATATCGCCGCCCGCTTCCACGTCGTTGACCATGTTGTCAGCGGCGACGGCTTCGGATACGGCTTCGATGGTGGCATTGAACTTGATGCCATACTGATTGCTGCTGTTGAACGCTTCGATCTGCTGCGCGGTGAGCTCCTTGATCTCTTCGGCGACCCAGACGGTGATGTCGTAAGAGTCGGCAAAGCCCTCGCCCACAGCGGTCATGGCGACCAGCATTACCAGCGCCAGAACCAGGGAAATATGCTTCTTCATACTTTATGCCTCCAAATTACAGGGCATATGCCCTTTTTATTA
>CAMZIS010000185.1 GCA_947307285.1 uncultured Peptococcaceae bacterium
GCATGGCCGCCAACCGCTTCAAGGGCGTCCGCGCCACCCTGGTGCACGATGAATTCACCGCTACCGCCTGCCGGGAGCACAACGACAGCAACGTGCTGGTCATGGGCGCCCGGGTGCTGGATATCGAGACCATGAAGAAACTCGCCGCCATCTGGCTGGAGACCGAATTCGCCGGCGGCCGCCACGCCCTGCGCGTGGCCATGCTGGACGAGGACTGCTGAACAAACGCGAAGGAGGCAAATCATGCGCCCCACCTGGGATCAGTATTTCATGGACATCGCCCATCTGGTAAAGACCAGATCGACCTGCCTGCGCCGTCAGGTGGGGGCGGTGGCCGTGTCCCGCGAGCACCGCATCATCGGCACCGGCTATAACGGCCCCCTGCCGGGCACGCCCCACTGCGATCAGGTGGGCTGCCTGCGCCAGCAGCTGGGCATCCCCTCCGGCCAGCGGCAGGAGATCTGCCGCGCCCAGCACGCCGAGGCCAACGTGTGCAATTTCGCCGCCCGCTACGGCGTGGCTCTGGACGGGGCCACGGTCTACGTCACGGCCCGGCCCTGCACCACCTGCCTGAAGGCCCTGGTCACCTCCGGCATCACCCGCATCATCTTCGACGACGAATACCCGGACGAGCTGTCCTGCCGCCTGGCTCAGGAAGCGGGAGTGGAGCTGATACCCTACCGCGACCTTATCGCCGACCTGCCCGCCCCGGAAAGCACAGAAAAAGGATAAACCCATGCTCAAAGTCATGTCCGTCTTCGGCACCCGTCCCGAAGCCATCAAAATGGCCCCGGTGGTGCAGGCGTTAGAGACCTGCCCCGATATCGACAGCCGGGTCTGCGTCACCGCCCAGCACCGGGAGATGCTGGATCAGGTGCTGCGTCTGTTCGACATCCATCCCCAGTACGACATGGACCTGATGAAGCAGGGCCAGACCCTGTATTCCATCACCACCGGCGTGCTGCAGGGGCTGGAGCCCATTCTGGAACAGGAACGGCCCGACCTGCTGCTGGTCCACGGCGACACCACCACCACCTTTGCCGCGGCCCTGGCCGCCTACTATAAGCAGATACCCGTGGGCCACGTGGAAGCGGGCCTGCGTTCCGGCGATATCTACGCCCCCTACCCGGAGGAGATCAACCGCCGCCTGACGGGTTCTATCGCCACCCTGAATTTCGCCCCCACGGCCCTGGCCCGGGAAAACCTGCTGCGGGAGAACGCGGCTGACGCTTCCATCACCGTCACCGGCAACACGGTCATCGACGCCCTGCTGCAGGCCGTGAACAAGCCCTGCGAGCTCACGGGCCTGGGGCTGGACAACGTGGACTGGTCAAAACGTGTCATCCTCATGACCTGCCACCGCCGGGAAAACTGGGGTCAGCCCATGGAGGATATCTTCGGCGCCACCCGTGAGGTGCTGGACGACCATCCCGACACGGAGCTGGTCATCCCCGTACATAAGAACCCGCTGGTGCGGGAGATCGCCCACCGCCGTCTGGACGGCTGCGAGCGGGTGCATTTCTGCGAACCCCTGGATTACCTGCCCTTCTGCCACTGCATGAAGAAGAGCCATCTGGTGCTGACCGACAGCGGCGGCCTGCAGGAGGAAGCCCCGGCTCTGGGCAAGCCCGTGCTGGTGCTCAGGGACGTGACCGAGCGGCCCGAGGCCATCCAGGCCGGCACCGCGAAGCTTGCCGGCACCAGCTATGCCGGTGTGAAGGAGTCCCTTACCGCCCTGCTGGAGGACGGGGAGCTCTACGCCTCCATGGCCCATGCCGCCAACCCCTACGGCGACGGCAAGGCCGCCGGCAGGATCGTTTCGGCCATACTTGCCGCCGCGCCCCGGCTGCATAAGAGCAGGGCATGAACACGGCGCTGTCCATAATCGCCGGCGTGATCTGGGGCGGGGCCTGCGGCATCGGCAAGTATCTGCTGCTGTGGCGGCCCCTGTTCGACGCGGCGGACAATGGCGATGTCTCCTCCCAGTCCCGGGTGGGGCGGAACAGCACCCTGAGCCTGCTGCTGGACCTGCCCATCCTGTTTTTGCCCTATCTGCTGCGCAATCTCCTGCCCCTCCCTTTGGCCCCCTGCCTCATCGCCACCGCTGTGGCTCTGTCCGTATGCGGCCGCTGGCCCCTGCTCTGGCGGGTGCATAAACAGCGCCGGGCGGAAGAGGCGGCGGAAGCCCCGAGGGAAGCTGCGGAAACGGATGATCATACGGAGTTTTGAGGCAGCCGGCGGCTATGCCCGCGGCTAAATCCGCGGTAAAAGAAACGCCCTGCTTGAAAATAATACGGACTATTTATCAGATTATTTTATCAGTTGACTTTTTATATTAGTAGTTTTATACTTGCGGTAAGCCCGGATTGGGCGATTTTATTATAGAGGCGGCATTATGGAATCAGCCAAAGCCCTGTTTTCTCTGGGGCCGCTGCAAGTGAATAGTCAAATGGTCACCCTGCTCGTCCTCGCCGCGCTGCTGGTGATCATCTCTTATCTGGGTACCCGCCATATGGAGGAGCGGCCCAAAGGCCTGCAGAACCTGCTGGAAAAGGCGGTGGAATTCCTGCTGGACTTTTTCAGCG
>CAMZIS010000186.1 GCA_947307285.1 uncultured Peptococcaceae bacterium
GAGGGGCTGAACGTGATTACCCAGCACTTCGTGGCCTCGATGAACCAGCAGCTTGGCGGCCAGTTCATGCAGCTGGGCCAGACCCTGGCGGAAATCAACCGCTCCCAGCAGGCGAGCTTCAGCGCAGTGGACCGCTCCATGGGCACCGCCGACCAGGTGATCGCTGGCCTTTCCCAGGTGCAGCAGATGACGGCTGAGATTACCTCCCGGTTTGACGCCTATGTCCAGCGGCTGAACGAAAGCGCCGCCCAGACCGACGCCTTCACCCGGACCGCCGGGGAGGTGCTCGGCCAGATGGGCCGCTCCGCCAGGCTCCAGAGCGACAATCTCCGGGAGATCCAGACCCAGCAGGCCCAGCTGCGCGACGCCCTGCAGGATTACGCCCTGCGCTCCAAGCAGAGCCTGAACATCATCGTGGACCGGGCGGAGGACCAGGACCGGCAGAACGCCGACATCGCCAAGCAGATGCGCGAATCCGGCGACCTGCTGCGCACCTCCTACGCCAAGCTGGTGGAGAACGTCTCCGTCAGCCTGACCCAGGCCCTGGACAGCCTGGAAAAGAACATGGCCTCCCTGACCCAGGCCCTGGAGACCCAGACCGCGGAACTGAAAAACGCCGGCGATTCCGCCGCCGACGCCCGTGTCATTACCGCGCTGAGCGATCTGAGCCAGACCGCCGCCCGCATCGAGGCGGTCCTCAAGCCGGAAGGCGCCGCCTGAGATGAGCGCCTACAGCGCCCGCCGCCCGCGCGGAACGGACAGCGGGGCCCACTGGATTTCTTATTCGGACATGATGGCCGCCATCCTCATGGTCTTCGTGCTGGCCGTGGTGTACAGCGTCTATCAGTATAACAGCCTGCTCATGCAGAAAACCCGGGAGCTGGAGACCCAGCAGGCCCAGCTGACCGTCGCCCAGACCGAACTGGACGAGCAGAAGGCCGCCAACGAGGCCTTCCGCATCCGCCTGCAGGCCCAGGAGGAGGATATCCTCGCCCAGCGGAGCATTATCATTGTGCAGCAGGACGAGCTGGAGGCCGCGCAGGAAAACCTGAAGGTCGCCCAGGACGACCTGACCCAGAAGCAGGGCGAGCTGGAACAGGCCCTGATCATCCTGACGGCCCAGCAGAAGGCCCTGGAGGATAGGGAGGCCGACGTCCTGTCCCTGCAGGAGCTTTTAAGCGCCCAGGAGGAAAAGATCGAGAACCTGGTCGGCATCCGCCCCAGGATCATCAGCGACCTGTCCAAGGCCCTGAGCGCCAGCAACATCCCCGCCACCATCGACCCCAAGACCGGCGACATCAAGCTGAAGAGCTATGTCTTTTTCGATACCAACCGCTCGGAAATCAAGCAGTCCGGTCTGGACACGCTGAACCGCTTCCTCCCGGTCTACCTGGGCGTCCTGATGCGGGACGAGTATAAGGATTACGTGGCGGAAATCATCATCGAGGGCCATACCGATTCCAGCGGCACCTATCTGGACAACCTGCGTCTGTCCCAGAACCGGGCGCTGGCCGTGGCCGATTACTGCTTCCGCATGAACGGCCTGACCGCCGCCATGAAGACCAAGCTGGAAAACATCCTGACCGCCACCGGCCGCAGCGAAGCGGACCTGATCTATTTTGACGACGGCACGGAGGACAAGGATTCCTCCCGCCGGGTGGAATTCAAGTTCCGCCTGATCGACACCCAGATGCTGGAGCAGATGAACAATATCCTCAAGAATTCCTCCGTCACCGCGCCCGCCCCGGTCCTGGTGGACGACGGCGGGGCCGCGGAAGCGGAGCCCGACACCAGGGACGAGCCCGCCCCCGGTGCCTTCTCCTTCGGCGCATGAAAAGGCTGACCGTTCTTTTTCTGGCCCTCTCCCTGGTTCTGGCCGGGGTGATGCTCTGGCAGTGGACCCATGCGGAGCTGTCCGTCGCCGCCCGGTCGGTGCGGACCGTTCCGGCGGAGGAGATGAAGAGCAACTACGAGGCCGTCCGCCGCGCCGTCATGAACGGCAGCCTCCAGGGCGTCGTCTACCACGCCGAGGCCCTCCGGGAGGCGGAAGCCTGCTCCTTCCAGTTTTTTACCCTGAGCCTGGAAAACCGGGGCCTCCTGCCCGCTGAAATGACGGAGCTGCAGCTGACGCCCTTTTCCCAGGACATCTGCGCCTATCTGTCCCGGCAGGAGGTCGTTATCCCGCCGGGCGGGAAAAAGGACGTGGTGCTGACCCTGCTGACGGCCGGGGCCTCCCCGACCGTCCGGGACGTCACCGTTACATATTATCTGTGGGGCCATCTGCAACGTCAGAAGCTGACGCTGAACCGCCTGGATTATATCTCGGAGGCAAAGCCTGTGCTGCAAAACGTTTTATCTTTCCTTTTTCCTTCCGCTTTGGCGGAGGAAAGCGCCCTCCCCGAGGGCTTTGTTTACGTGAAGGACCTGATCCCGGACTGCATCGAGCAGATGCGCTACGCCGGGGAGGAGAACTTCGTCGGCGCGGTGGTGGACGGCTATCTCGCTCCCCGCGCGGTCCTGACCGCAGAAGCCGCCCAGGCCTTAAAGAAGGCCGCGGAGGCCGCCCGGGCGAAGGGGTA
>CAMZIS010000187.1 GCA_947307285.1 uncultured Peptococcaceae bacterium
GGGAGACCATGGGGTTGCGGAACAGGCCCTGATAGGTGGCGCCGGCCACGGACAGAGCGCCGCCCACCAGGATGGCGCCCAGGATGCGGGGCATGCGGACCAGCCACACCACGGTGTCCTTGGCGTTGGACCAGCGTTCGATATGGCCCAGGCCCTCCTTCAGGCCCTTGATCAGGCTGGTTATGACGCCTTTGGGAGCCACGTTGTAGCGGCCTATGTTGAAGGAAACGATGAAGCCCAGAGCCAGCAGGACGAGGAGCACGATCATGAGCACCCGGGCCCGTCTGCGGTTCTGGTGGAACTCGCGCTGGAACCGTTCCTCGCGTTCGGATAATTCTTCGTCGGAAATATTTTCAACGTCAAACAGGCTATTTTGTTTATCTGTCACAACCCACTCTCCCTTTTGCAAAAATTATTTAAAGATGGCATTATACTGCTGTTTTATTTTCTTTAATCATTAAAAAGGATGAAAAAATCAGAGCCCTGCCAGCTCTCTTTCCACATATATCGATATTCTGTACAACAACTATTATACTTATTTCGGAATAGTATGTCAATAAATATCGACATTTTTCCGGCAACCGGCAGGACGTTGAGCAAAATCCACTTCCAATTATACTCACATGAGAATAATATGTCAACAACCGTCTGCCGCCGCTGCCGGTTTTCACTAAAAAAAGCCTTCCCGTCAGGGAAGGCTCTCTCCTTGTTCAGCTGTCGGTTTGCTCAGCGCACCATGAATTTGCGGGCCGCGTTGATGCCCAGGCGGTAGGGCCAGGGCCGCAGCTCCCGATCGGCCTGCTTCAGCATGTCGCGGATGGGGATGCTTTGCGGGCAGTGGCGCTCGCATTTGCCGCAGCCCACGCACTGGGAGGCGAAGCCCGGTTCCCGCCGCATGCCCATGCTCTGGGCGAACTCGAAGCGGGCGGAGGTCTTCTTTTCCATGTACATAAGATTATAATAGTAGAAATTGCCGGGGATATCCACGCCCTGGGGGCAGGGCATGCAGTAGCGGCAGCCGGTGCAGCCCACCTTTTCCTTTTCGCGGATGACGGCCTTCACCTGCTCCACCAGGTCGAATTCGGCCTCTCCGAAGCTGCCGGCCTCCGCCTCCCCTGCGATGTGGGCGTTTTCCTCCACCATGGCCAGGGAATTCATGCCCGAGAGCACGCAGGTGACCTGCGGCTGGTCCCACAGCCAGCGCAGGCCCAGCTCTGCCGGGGTGTAACCGAGGCCGCTGCGCTCCAGCTCCCTGCGGGCCTTCTCCGGCAGCCGCACCAGCTTGCCCCCGCGCAAAGGCTCCATGATGACCACGGGCACGCCCTTTTCCGCCGCCGCCAGCAGGCCCCGGCGCCCGGCCTGACTGTGTTCGTCCAGATAGTTGTACTGGATCTGGCAGAAATCCCAGTCATAGGCCGCAAGCAGCGACAGGAACATATCCGTGTCGCCGTGATAGGAAAAGCCGATATTGCCGATGCTGCCTTCGGCCTTGCGGGCGGCGATCCACTCTTCGATGCCTAAGGATTGCAGCTTTTCCCACTCCGCATAGTCGGTGAACATATGCATCAGGTAATAGTCGATACGGTCGGTGCGCAGGCGGCTGAGCTCCTCCCGGAAGGTCCTGTCGATGGCTTTGGCCGAGCGCATCATGTACTGCGGCAGCTTGGTGGCGATATAGACCCGGTCGCGGCAGTGGTTCCGGTCCAGGATCCGGCCCAGGCAGTCCTCGCTGCCGGGGTAGACGTAGGCGGTATCGAAGTAGTTGACGCCCAGCTCGACGCCGCGCATGATCTCGGCTTCCGCCTTCGCGAAATCGATGCCGCCGCCCTTCTTGCTGAAGCGCATGCAGCCGTAGCCCAGCTGAGAGATGAGCCTGCCCTGTTTGTCGCTGCGGTATTTCATGGGGTGCTCCTGTTGCCGTTGCTTTGTCCGGACTCGCCCGGTTTAGTATTTTTTCAATATTCCTTGCTCTATTAATAATCAAGCAATCCTAGCATGAATTATTCAATATTATCATGCTTACGCAAATTACAGGTAGCGCAAAGCAGTTGAATGTTTGCCGCTGTTGTAGATGATCCGCCTTTTGAGAAAGGAATAATATGGTCATAATGCAAGTTCTTATCTGAACCGCAATAAACACATCTTCCTTTATCACGCTTCCACACCTCGACCTTAACACTTGTTGGGATTAAGCGGTTATGTTCCAGTTCAAGGATCGTAGGTGCATCTGTGGTATTTGAAGGCATTTCCTCATCTATCATTACTAGCTTAAATTTGAAAACATTACGAATACCTGAAGGCTCTATCCAGGCATCCGTCAATTTAAAAAATCCGTTATATACCCAAACACCGTCCTTGATCTTCTCATATGCCTTAATCAACTTCGCTGGCTGGTCGTCTTTATACTGCATTGCCGCTGCATAAAACTTCCCGTTCTCTGTAAGAAGACCAGAAGGTGTAGCCATAGGCTGATCTAGTTCTTTAGGATTAGCTCCTTCTGGAACATAATTAAGTTGAACGTCATGGCCCTCGTAAATAATCGTGGTACCATTGTCTTCAAAACGGTCAGCGTA
>CAMZIS010000188.1 GCA_947307285.1 uncultured Peptococcaceae bacterium
TAGATGATACGCTGGGATATCCAGGAGTTTATATAGTTCTCCACCAGACCGATGATCTGGCTCACGGCAATAGCGCCCAGGGCTGCCAGACATAAGTGTATCAGCTCGCTCAGATTACGCTCGATCAGGGCGTGGTCCACGATGCGCCCGGTGATGATGGAAGGCAGCAGGCCTATGGTCGCCGACAGCAAGATGGCTAAGAATACAAACAAGAACTGCAGCCAATAGGGCTTGAGATAGCCGGCTATGCGCAGGAGCAGCGCTTTTGTGACTTTTGGTTTATTCGCTTTTTCTTCTTCTGTAAGGTGACCGCGTGGCCCCAGCCCTCCGAAATTTCCTGCCGGCATATGCTGATTGATCCTTTCACGAGAATGATGAGATGACGGTTACTGCGAAAACAGTCGTTTTTATTATACAAAACTTTTTTTGAATTCACAAGAATAATCACCGTATGGCGGCCAGACGAAACAGCTTGTGAGCATACAAGAAAACCGCGGGACACTGTCCCGCGGTTTTGGATATGTAAATAATACTGGTGTTTCTCAGTCGATCAGCGCCCGTTTCTGGGATACTTCGACCTTCTTGTCGTAACTGGCGAACGCGTCGTCCACCATCTTGCGATCCGGCTCCTTGGTGAACAGGCTGAACAGCGGTACGATTACCAACCCGGCCAACATTGCGAAAGCGCCGCAGTTGATGGGGGACTGGAGCAGGGTGGGGAAGGAAGAACGGAACAGCATATTGGCCACCATCAGCAAAGAACCGAAGATGAAGCTGACCCAGCAGGCGACGGCGGTCGTTTTCTTCCAGTACAGGCCGTAGAGGAAGGGGGCCAGGAAAGCGCCGGCCAGCGCGCCCCAGGACACGCCCATCAGCTGAGCGATGAAGGTAGCGCTGTTGGAATTGGTGGCCTGCAGGGAACTGCGATACTGGAAAATTGCAATGGCGGCGGAGATGATGATGAACACCACCACGAACACGCGCATGCAGCGGACCTGCCGCTTTTCATCCATTTGTTTGATGAAGTTGCCCTTCAGGAAATCTATGGTGATGGTGGAGCTGGAAGCCAGCACCAGGGAAGACAGGGTGGACATGGAGGCGGACAGCACCAGGATCACCACTACGGCGATGAGGATGTCGTGCAGACCCGAGAGCATAGAGGGGATCAGCACGTCGTAGCCGCCCACGGGGATGCCGTTTTCCGCCAGGGGGATGCGGTCGGAGAACAGTCTGCCGAAGCCGCCCAGGAAATAGCAGCCGCCGGCCACGATAAAAGCGAAGATGGTGGAAATGACGGTGCCTTTTTTGACCGCTTCTTCGCTCTTGATGGCGTAAAATTTCTGCACCATCTGGGGCAGGCCCCAGGTGCCCAGGGAGGTCAAAATGACCACTCCCAGCAAGTTGAGGGGATCGGGGCCGAAGAAGGAATTGAACACGCCGGGCGTGGCGGAGACCGCCTCGTCCGTCACCGCGGCCAGCCCGTTCAATGAGGCGATGAAACCGCCGTTGGACTTCAGCACGGCGCCGATGACGGCTATGATGCCCACAAGCATGACCATGCCCTGGATGAAGTCGTTGATGGCGGTGGCCATGTAGCCGCCGGCGATGACGTAGATGCCGGTCAGCAGGGCCATGACTACGATGCAGACGGTGTAGTCCATGCCGAAGGCCATCTCGAACAGACGGGAAAGACCGTTATACAGGGACGCAGTGTAAGGGATCAGGAACAGGAAGGTGATGACGGAGGCGCCTACTTTCAGCGAAGAGCTTTGGAAGCGGCGTCCGAAGAACTCCGGCATGGTGGAGGAGCCCAGGTACTGGGTCATGATGCGGGTGCGGCGGCCCAGGATGCTCCAGGCCAGCAGCGAACCGATCAAAGCGTTGCCTATGCCGATCCAGGTGGAGGCGATGCCGTATTTCCAGCCAAACTGTCCTGCGTAACCTACAAAAATGACGGCTGAGAAATAGGACGTGCCGTAAGCGAAAGCGGTGAGCCAGGGCCCGACGTTGCGGCCGCCGAGCACGAACCCGTTGACGTCAGTAGCGTTGCGCCGGCAGTACAGGCCCACGCCTACCATAACGCCAAAGAACAACACAAGCAGCAGAATCTTCAAAACCATTTTACCGTACCTCATTTCTACTGTTTTTCGTTTTTAAGCTGTCAAAGCATAAAACTCATGAAATTATAGCACTATGGGCATGTTTTGTCAACGGCCGCAAAGAGTAAGGTAATATTAAATCGGAATAATGATGATCCATGTTCGCCGCCGGGAACAAATCTCACTTATTGTCGTCTAAACAGTATCGGCACAGGATTATGCCGTTTGCTTAGCGAATTTTAATAAACGCAGCGCATATATGCAGCAGAGGAGGTGAGCGGTTTGAGCAGGCACAGCAAGTCGGGAAGCATCGTTGATTTTTCGGAAAGGCAGCTGATCGACCGGGCGAAAAAAGGCGATGCAGACGCTTTCAACGAGCTGATGGGCCGTTACAGCCAAACCATATTCAATATCGGCCTGCAGATGCTGCGCGACCGCGAC
>CAMZIS010000189.1 GCA_947307285.1 uncultured Peptococcaceae bacterium
CATTTTCCTGGGCGTGGTGGGCTTCGGTGCGAAGGCGGGCATGTACCCCCTGCACGGCTGGCTTCCCGACGCCCATCCGGCGGCGCCCGCCCCCGCGTCGGCGGTGCTTTCGGGCATCATCGCGAAGGCAGGCGTCCTGGCCCGCATCCGCGTCGTGTTCTTCAGCGTAGGCGCGGACTTCGTCCGCGGCACCTGGGTGCAGACGGCGTGGCTGTCGCTGGCCTTGCTGACGGTGCTTATGGGCTCCATGATGGCCTTCCGGGAGCAGCAGTTCAAAAAGCGCCTGGCCTATTCCTCCATCAGTCAGATCTCCTATATTTTGGTTGGCCTGTTCTTCCTGACCCCGGAGGCGGCCTACGGCGGACTGCTGCATCTGCTGTTCCACGCCGTCATCAAGATCTGCCAGTTCCTGGTGGCAGGCTCGTTCAACTTCAATAAGGGCAAGCACAACGTCGACGACTTCCTGTCCTACGGGCGCTCCATGCCCGTCACCCTCTGGTCCTTCACCCTGGCGTCCCTGGCCCTGGTGGGCATCCCGCCCGCCTCGGGCTTCGTGAGCAAGTGGTATCTGGCCGCGGGGGCTCTGGAGTCGGAGATGCACGTGTTCAACTGGCTGGCGCCGGTGATCCTGCTGATCTCGGCCCTGCTGACGGCGGGCTACCTGCTGCCCATCACCATCCGCGGCTTTTTCCCCGGCAAGGACGCCGTCATCCCCGAGCGCAACGACGAGGGCGGGCCCGTCATGTGGCTGCCCATCGCGGTCCTGGCGGCGCTGACGATCCTGCTGGGCGTATTCTCGGGCGCCCTGGCCGGGCCCTTCACCGCCATGGCGCAGTCCCTGTTCGGGTAATCGGAGGACGGTATGAATCAGATCCTAATGCTTGCGGCGATCGGCCTGCCGATCCTCGCGGGCGCGTGCCAGAGCCTGATCGTCGGAAAAGGGGAGCGGAGCGGGCGGATCTATACCTCCGCGGTGATGCTGCTGACCTCGGCCATCACCTGGGCGCTGATCCTTACGGCGCCGGAGGAACGCTTCGCCCTGCTGAGCTTCACCGACGTGCTGACGCTGGTGCTGCGCTTCGACCGGCTGGGCCGTTTCTTCGCCGGGATTATCGCGACCCTCTGGCCGCTGACCACCCTTTATGCCTTCGAGTACATGAAGGAGGACCCCCGCAAAACGCCGTTTTTCGCCTTCTTTACCATGGCCTTCGGCGTGACGCTGGGCGTGGCCATGGCGGGCAACCTCTTCACCATGTACTGCTTCTATGAGCTCCTGACTCTGTCCACGGCGCCCCTGGTGCTGCACCCCAACACAAAGGAGGCCGTTCGGGCCGCCAGGACGTACTTTGCCTATTCCCTGGGCGGGGCTGCATTCGCTTTCGCCGCAATGATCTTCCTGATTTCCAACGGCGAGACGGCCGACTTCGTTCTCGGCGGCGTGCTGCACACCTATCCCTACGCCCGGCCCCAGTTCACCCTGATTTTCTATACTCTGGGCTTCTTCGGCTTCGGCGTCAAGGCGGCCATGCTGCCGTCGTGCCGCTGGCTGCCCATCGCCTCGGCGGCGCCCACGCCGGTCACAGCCCTGCTGCACGCGGTGGCTGTGGTCAAATCCGGCGTGTTCGCCATCATCCGGCTGACCTGGTTCGCCTACGGCACCCGTCTGCTGGTCGGCACCTGGGCCCAGGGCGTGGCCCTGTGCGCCGCGATCTTCACGATCTTCTACGGCGCGTCCCGGGCGGTGAAGGAGACCCACTGGAAGCGCCGCCTGGCCTGGTCCACGGTGGCAAATCTGTCGTATATCATTTTCGGCGCGGTGCTGATGACCCCGGCGGGGCTGTCGGCCGGCCTGCTGCATATGGCCTTCCACGCCGAAATCAAGATCCTGGCCTTCTTCTGCTGCGGCGCGGTGCTGCACCAGACGGGCAGGGAATATATTTCCGAGCTCGACGGGCTGGGCAGACGCATGCCCGTCACCTTTGTGTGCTTCACCGTTTCCGCGCTGGCCCTGGTGGGCATCCCGCCCCTGTCCGGCTTGGTGAGCAAGTGGAGCCTTCTGACCGCGGCCGCGGACAGCGGCACGCCCCTGGCCTATGCGGGCGCGGGGATACTGCTGGCGGCTGCACTGCTGACGGCGGTGTACATGCTGACCACCGTGGCCAGGGCATGGTTCCCCGTGGGCGGCGGAACGCTGGACAATTCCGGCGTGCGCGAGGCCTCCTGGCGGATGACCGTGCCCATGGTCATCCTGGCCGCCGCGATCGCGCTGACAGGCGTGTTTGCCTCGCCCGTCATCCGGGCGGCGCAGGCCATCGCCGGCCTGGGATGAGGAGGATACAATGCTGCTTCTTTTGATTTTCTGCCCCATGGCCCTGGGGTTTGTGTGCTATCTCTTGGGCAGACGCTCGGCGGCGCTGCGCAGCCTGTGCGGCGTGGCCGCGACCGGCCTGGAGCTGGCGCTGTCGCTCGTCCTGGCGCTCGGGCCGATGCGTGCCGAGTCCCTGCCGGGGATCTGCTCGCTGGGCCTGAGCGT
>CAMZIS010000190.1 GCA_947307285.1 uncultured Peptococcaceae bacterium
GCACCTTGCGTTCGCTGATGTCCGTCCCGTAATAGCAGGGGTTGAGGAAGGGCGGGGCCGAGACCCGCATATGCACCTCTTTGGCGCCCGCCTCCCGCAGCAGACGCACGATGCGGGCGGAGGTGGTGCCGCGGACGATGGAGTCGTCGATGAGGACCACCCGTTTCCCCCGCACGGTGGCAGAGACCGGGTTCAGCTTGATGCGCACCTTGTCTTCGCGCTCCGATTGCTGGGGCGCGATGAAAGTACGGCCGAGGTATTTGTTCTTCAGCAGGCCGATGCCGTAGGGTATGCCGCTTTGTCTGGCATAACCGACAGCCGCGTCCAGCCCGGAATCGGGCACGCCGATGACCACGTCCGCGTCCACCGGATGGTCCAGAGCAAGGTACGCTCCGGCCCGCTGGCGGGCAATATGCACGCTGCTGCCGTCCATGATGGAATCGGGACGGGCGAAGTAGACGTATTCGAAGACGCACATGCTGTGGGGCTTATCGCCGCAGTGCTCGTTCAGCTCCCGCTTGCCGTTTTTGTCGAAGACGATGATCTGGCCCGGCAGCACGTCGTCGATGAGGCTGGCGTCGGCCGCGTCCAGAGCGCAGCTTTCGGACGCCGCCACCCAGCTTCCGTCGGCCCGTTCGCCGTAGCACAGAGGCCGGAAGCCGTGGGGGTCCCGCACGGCCAGCAGCTTGCCCGGGGTCATTATGACCATGGAATAGGCGCCCGTGAGGCTGGGCATGGCCCGGCTCACCGCTTCTTCGATGGAGTCGCAGTTCAGGCGTTCGCGGATGATCAGATGGGCGATGACCTCGCAGTCGCTGGAGGTATGGAAGACGGCTCCCGCCAGCTCCAGCTCCTGCCGGAGCTCCCGGTAATTGGCCAGGCTGCCGTTGAAGGAGATGGCCAGATTGCCCTTGACGTGGTTCACCACCAAGGGCAGGGAGTTGCGCTGGTCCGCCTGGGAGGAGGCGCTGTAGCGCACGTGGCCCAGAGCGATATTGCCCTGACCCAGGGAGGCCAGACGCTGATGGGTGAACACGTCGCCCACCAGACCCAGGTCCTTGTAGGAGCGGAACACGCCGTCGTCGTTCACGGCGATGCCGCAGCTTTCCTGGCCCCGGTGCTGCAGGGCGAACAGGCCGTAATAGACCTCGGAGGCCACGTCGGCGGTCTGCGGGGACCAGACGCCGAACACGCCGCATTCTTCATGCAAATTGCTCATTTTTCAATCCTCGGCGAAAAACATTTGGGACAGGTCGAGAGGCTGGACGTATTTGCCGTCCTTGTAGCAGCGCATATTGCCGGAGGCGATCTCGTCTATGAGGATGCACTCGTCGCCGCTGTAGCCGAACTCGAACTTGATGTCGTAGAGGATCAGGCCCTTTTTGGCCAGCTCGTCCGCGACGATGCGGGTGATGCGGCGGGTCATGTCCTTGATGTCCTCGTACTGCTTATCGCTCATGACGCCCAGGGCCACCAGGGCGTCCTTGGTGATGAGGGGATCGCCCTTGGCGTCGTCCTTCAGGGTCATCTCCACGTATTCGGGCAGGTCGGCGCCTTCCTCGATCAGCGCGCCGTAGCGGCGGTAGAAGCTGCCCACCGCCTTGTAGCGGCAGATGACCTCCAGGCCCTTGCCGAAGACCTTGGCCGGCAGCACTTCCATGGTGTCGTTTTCCGGATGGGCGGCCACGTAATGGGTCTTGATGCCCGCCTCCTTCAGCTTTTCGAAGAAATAGGTGGTCATGCGCAGGTTGATGTTGCCCACGCCGGCGATGGACAGGCCCACGGTGTTGGCGCCGGGGTCGAACACGCCGTTTTCACCGGTGACGTCGTCTTTGAATTTCAGCAGATAGTTGCCGTTCTCCAGCTGGAACACGTCCTTGGTCTTGCCGCTGTAAACCAGTTTGTCAGTCATAGTAACCTCCGAGTTAGATCTGTATTATATTTTCAAAACTGAGAGCTGTGTTGAACGAGCCTTAGGCCTGAGCCAGCTTTTCCTGCAGGGCCGCGTCCTTGGCCAGGACCTTCTTTTCCATGCTCCGACGCTTTTCAGCGAGCCTGGCCGCCAGCTCCGCATCTTCCACGGCCAGGATCTGGGCCGCCAGATGGGCGGCGTTGTCCGCGCCGTTGATGGCCACGGTGGCCACGGGGATGCCGGGAGGCATCTGCACGGTGGAAAGCAGGGCGTCCATGCCGTCCAGAGCGTCGCTCTTCACCGGGATGCCGATGACGGGCAGGGTGGTGCGGGCGGCCAGAGCTCCGGCCAGATGGGCCGCTTTGCCGGCGGCGGCGATGATCACGCCCACGCCCTTTTCCCGGGCGGAAGCGGCGAAATCGGCTGCCGCGTCCGGCGTGCGGTGGGCGGAGAACACGTGGGCTGCGAAGGGGATGCCGTAATCGCGGCACACCGCAAAGGCTTTTTCCACTACGGGCAGATCGCTGTCGCTGCCCATGATAATGGCGACACTTTTCATAATGACCTCCGTTATGCTTGTATGGTTAAATCTTTTTTCTTATCAGGGAATGA
>CAMZIS010000191.1 GCA_947307285.1 uncultured Peptococcaceae bacterium
GTTCCCGCTGGTGGGGCGGCTGTATCAGAAACACCCCGCCTGGACGGCGGGGTGCATGGGGGCACTGGCGTTTCTGTACCGGGCCTATGTGGGCAGGTTCCAGGATACGTCCCTGTACATCAACCAGCTGCCGGCCTTCCTGGACATCTACGCCCTGGGCTTTTTCTCCGCCACGGTGATCCGGGCGATGCTGACCCGGCTCCGGGGAGAAACGCGGGCGGAAAAGTGCTTTTTCAGCGGCCTGGCCGCGGTCGGCTGCCTGCTGATCGTCCGGTCGATGCAGGCGCAGGCCGCTTCCCCTTCCATCGAGGCGATCCGCCTGGGCCAGATGGACCGGCGCTTCGTGTTGGGGATCGGGTTCAGCCTGATGTCGGTCGGCCTGTGCTTTTCCCTGCCGGCGCTGCGGTTTCTGTTCGGAAACCGGTTGATGGCCTTCCTGTCCTCCGTCAGCTACGCCTTTTATATGTGGCACCAGATGGTGACCCTGCACTTAAAGGAGTGGGGCATCCCGCCGTCAAAAAGCGTGCAGCCGTGGATGGACGGGGAGCTGTCCTGGCAGTGGCCGTATGTGCTGTTGTGCTTTGGGATATCGCTGCTGATTTCGATCGCGGTGACGTATCTGTTTGAACGGCCGCTGCAGCGGCGGCTCAGCGGAGCTTCTCGATCAGCGGGGCCGTCCGCCGGGCGATCAGGGCGGCCAGGGCCAGCTTGATCCCGTCCGGGATCAGGAAGGGCAGGACGCACAGGGAAAGGGCCTTGCCGACGGTCATCGGCCCGGCGGTATAGGTCACGACGAACCAGATGGTTCCGGCGGTATAGCACAAAAGAAGGCCCAAAGCAAGCCCGCAGAGCTTGAGCGGGAAGCTGGTCCAGCGGAGCTTTTCAAAGACCAGGGCCACCAGCCCGGTCAGGAGGAAGCCCGTCAGATAGCCGCCCGTCGGGCCAAAGAGGGCCGAGGGCCCGCCCCGGAAGCCGGAAAAGACCGGAAGCCCCACCGCCCCGAGCAGGAGATACACGGCGATGGCCAGAATTCCCTCGCGGGTGGGCAGGAGCAGCAGGGTCAGGAAAACGGCGAAGGTCTGCAGGGTGAAGGGTACCGCCGCCGGGATGGAGATCCAGCTGCAAACGGCCAGCAGGGCGGCGAAAAGGGCGGCAAGCACCAGGGAGCGAACGGAGAAAGGACGCATAAGCACCTCCAAAGATGTTGATTTCCTGCTCATTATACTCCCAAATAATCTGATTGTAAACCAAATTATAATTATGGTTTACGGAAAGCCGGAGACAGATGATCGAACACAACGACAGTAAGCTCATGTGGCAGCGGATGGCCCTGCGGCTGGTGCTGGCGGTCTGCGTCGTCACAGCGCTGGTATACTGGGTCCCCTTTTTATGGAAGATCCTCGGCCCCTTCCTGATCGGCCTGATCATCGCCTCGGCCCTGCAGCCGGCGGTCCGGCTGATGCAGCGCGCCGGCATCAAGCGGGGCATTTCCGCCCTGCTTCTGCTGGTGGTGGTCTACGCCTTGTTCGCCCTGCTGGCCTACTGGTTCCTGTCCTTCGTGGTGACCCAGGCCATCAACGCCCTGCAGAACGCCCCCCAGTGGATCGAAGGGATCAACGAGGTGTACAGCGGCTTCCGCCAGCGGATCGCCGGCCTGTTTGAGGACAGCAAGAACGTCCAGCGGCTGGACAATATGATGAGCAAGGCCTACCAGCAGCTGACCGCCTGGGCGACGGACACGGCCGGCAGCCTGGTGGGACAGACGGTCAATTTCGCCGTTTCCGTGCCCAACATCCTGATTTTTGCCAACTTCCTGATCCTGAGCTCCTACTTCCTGACGCGGGACTTTCCCTTCGGCAAGCGGAAAAAGCCCGCGGACGGGCGGCTGTCCCAGATCATGCAGATGCAGCGGACGGCGGCGGAGGCGGTCGCGGGCTATCTTCGGATGCAGGTGATCTATACTATCTTTGTGCTGGTGGTTTCCGCCGTGGGGCTGACGGCCTTCGGCGTCCCCTACAGCTTTCTCTGGTCCAGCCTGGCGGCCCTGCTTGAATTCCTGCCCCTGTTCGGCAACGGCACCCTGTATGTGCCGATGATCCTCGTCTGTTTCCTTTTGGGCGAGTACAGGACGGCCTTCGTGACCCTGGGCGTTCACCTGATCCTCTATCTCACCCGGAAGGTGACCGAGCCCAGGATGATGAACAAGCAGATGGGCCTGAACCCCGTGCTGTCCCTGCTGAGCATGTACATCGGCCTGCAGACCTTCGGCGTGGTGGGCCTCACCCTGGCTCCGATCCTGATGGTGGTCCTGCAGACCGCCTGGCGCAACGGGCTGTTCAACGGCGTCATCCAGGATATTCGCGGCTGCTCCCGCTGGATCGTTCTGTTTTTGAACTCCGGGGTGGCGGCGCAGAACGTTGCCCCCCAGCCACAGGCGCCGGCGAAAGCGCCCGACGAGATGAAAAAAACACTTCCGGATCCGGAAAGAAAAAGAAGAAAGGCGTAAAGAAACGCTGATAT
>CAMZIS010000192.1 GCA_947307285.1 uncultured Peptococcaceae bacterium
GCCACGCCGGGGCCGCTCATTTCCGTGAGGCCGTAGATGTCGTAGGCCTTGATGCCCAGAGTATTCTGGATGTCCTGCCGCATCTCCTCCGTCCAGGGCTCGGCCCCGAAGATGCCGGCCTTCAGCGGGATCTGTTCCGGAGCATATCCGGCCTCCTTCAGGGATTCGCCCAGATAGGCGGCGTAGGAGGGAGTGCAGGAGAGGATGGTGGCCTGCATATCCAGCATGAACTGGAGCTGGCGGTCGGTGTTGCCGGTGCTCATGGGCAGGGTCAGGCAGCCCACCTTATGAGAGCCGCCGTCCAGTCCGGCGCCGCCGGTGAACAGGCCGTAGCCGTAGCAGACCTGGCACACGTCCTGTTCGCTGCCGCCGGCGGCCATGATGGCCCGGGCGCAGCAGTCCTCCCACAGGTCCACGTCGTGCTGGGTGTAATAGACCACCACGCGGCGGCCGGTGGTGCCGGAGGTGGAATGGATGCGCACGCAGTCCTTGAGGGGCACGGCCAGCAGCCCTGCGGGGTACTGGTCCCGCAGGTCGTCCTTGGAGAGGAAGGGCAGCTTATGCAGGTCCTCGACGCCCTTGATGTCCGCCGGGGTCACGCCCTTGGCCTCCATTTTGGCCCGGTAGTAGGGCACGCGGTCCCACACCCACTGTACCTGTTTGACCAGCTTTTCCGATTGCAGCTTTTTCAACTGCTCCTGCGGCATGGTCTCGATCTCCGGTTGATAATACCGTCTTTCCATTTGATGTCCGTTCCTTTCTTGTAATACTCAAATTTCCATGCAGGCTCCGGCTGCGGAAGATGCAAATAAAAAGACCGCGGCTTTTGCCTGCGGTCAACGCGAACTGTTGCTATAAGCCCTGTAAGACTAAAGCTGCCCAGCACTGACCGCCCTTACCTCAAACCAGGTAAAGTAAAAGCAGCCGTTAAAGATGGGGCTATAGATCTTACGCATGTCGGGCTCCTTTCGATGGAAAACATTATAACCGCCTCTTTTCTCCCTGTCAATACCCAATCCGAAAAAAATCATCACAATCGCCGCAGCCGCTGAGTATTGCGAGGAAGCGGGTTTTTGTGTATGATGTGTAGAGACGGAGGCTTGCCTATGAAACTGCGACAGCTGCAAATCTTTACCGCCGCCTACCGGGAAAAGAGCATCTCCGGCGCGGCCCGGCGGCTGGGTCTGTCCCAGCCCCAGGTCAGTCTGGCCATCCAGGCCCTGGAAAAGGAATACGGCCTCGACCTCACCCGGCCCGAGGGCCGGGGCGTGGCCTTTACCGAGGCGGCGAAGGAGCTTTACCGCTACGCCCAGCCCATCGTGGCCCTGTGCGAGGAGATGGACGAGGAGCTGAAGGGCCGTTCCGGCCCGGGCCGGCTGCGCATCGGCAGCAGCATCAGTATCGGCACCTGCGTCCTGCCCTCTCTGGTCAAAAAATACAGCGACCGCTACCCGGAAGTCAAGGTGTCCGTCACCGTGAACAGTGCGGAGCTGATCGAACAGGCGGTGCTGGATCGGCTGCTGGATTTCGCCCTTATCGAAGGCCCGGTCCACGACAGCCGGCTGGCCATGGAGCCCTACCTCGACGACGAGCTGGTGCTGATCTGCGGCAAGGACCATCCGCTGGCCAAAGCCGAACAGCTGACGCCGGAGATATTGCAGGAGCAGCCTTTACTGCTCCGGGAACGCAACAGCGCCACCCGGGCCATGGCCGAAGCGGCCCTCACCGCCTACGGTCTGGCCGTGACCCCGGCCTGGGAAAGCACCAGCGGCACCGCTCTGGTGAACGCGGCGGCCCAGGGACTGGGTCTGGCCATCCTGCCCCTGCGCTTCGTCCAACCCTACATCGAGCAGGGC
This sequence comes from uncultured Peptococcaceae bacterium, assembly GCA_947307285.1. Taxonomy (GTDB): domain Bacteria; phylum Bacillota; class Dehalobacteriia; order UBA4068; family UBA4068; genus CALXSV01. The sequence continues at coordinate 1,857 of CAMZIS010000192.1, forward strand.
CTGATCGTGCCCCTGCAGCTGGAGGGGGTGGAGTTCCACCGCACCTACAACATCATCTACCGTCAGGACAAGTATCTGTCCGCCGCGGCTCTTGATTTTCTGCGGCTGGTGGACACGGAAGAGCGCACCAGATTTACCTGACGGTGAAAATCGATTGACAGTATAAATATGTATACAAAAAAGAGAGAGGTTAACATTGGGGCTGACGCCCCAAGTTGGCGAGTTTGGGGCGAAGCCCCAAACGTCGCGGGGTTTGCTTTCTAAGTAAGACGATGGCGAGCGGCGGCAGAAAATAGGTATACGCAAAAAAGGAGAGGCTTTGCCTCTCCTTTGTTATTTCCGTTTTTCTTAAGCCAGAGCCTGATGCCTGAGCCGGCGGGCCTTATCGCCATCCAGCAGGAACAGCTCCCGCACTGCCGCCCACACCTGCTGCCCCTCGGTCAGGGGCGGCAGATGGCCGGCCCGCTGGGCTTTGAGCGTGACGCCGTCCACAAGGGTGAGCTCCAGCTGGACGTAGCCGCCGTGGAAGGATACCTGCTCCACCCTGGCCCGGTCCGCCGGGGAAAGCAGGGGCGCTTCGTCTTCCGTCCAGACGTCCACGTTTTACGGCCTCACCAGCGAGCGTTCATGCTCTGCACCCGCCAATC